>JBAXPT010000051.1:0-11151 GCA_037132095.1 Actinomycetes bacterium | reverse complement strand
AGGGTTGGGCTGTTCGCCCATTAAAGCGGTACGCGAGCTGGGTTTAGAACGTCGCGAGACAGTTCGGTCCCTATCCGTTGCGGGCGTAAGAGATTTGAGGGGAGCTGTCCCTAGTACGAGAGGACCGGGATGGACGCAGCTCTAGTGTGCCAGTTGTTCCGCCAGGAGCACGGCTGGTTGGCTACCTGCGGAAGAGATAAGCGCTGAAAGCATATAAGCGCGAAACTCGCCTCGAGACGAGATCTCTCACCGGGTTAACCGGGTAAGGCCCCTAGTAGACGACTAGGTAGATAGGCCGGAGGTGTACGCACGGCAACGTGTTTAGCCGACCGGTACTAATCGGCCGAGGGCTTGAGATTTTCTCGGTATTCGTGCTCGCTATGGAGTCTTTAAGGGCGCAGCTATACGCGCGTACTTAATTGACAACTGATTTCCGGTGGCAATAGCGGCGGGGAAACACCCGTTCCCATCCCGAACACGGAAGTGAAGACTGCCCGCGCCGATGGTACTTGGGGGGAAGCCCTCTGGGAGAGTAGGTCGTCGCCGGAATTTTTTTGAGAGAGGGGTGCCATTTGGCGCCCCTTTTTCGCGCCCAAATTTGGTTTGCAGATTCGATCTCCAGTCTCGATGCCCGGATTCGATGCCCAGTCTCGATGCCCGCCCGTATCGTCGCGCATCCGCCATCGAGACTATTTATGTCTCGAATATCGGAATGCTTCTTGCCAACCGAGATCAGCTAGGTACCTTGAAGGCAGATGGAGTTCGGTTTGATCAGTCTCTCGGTCACAGAAAATGGAGCCTCAACGTCGTGGTCGACCCCTTGGATGAATGCTTGTTGACGGAACGCCGAGTTGTCATAAGTTCCTGTTGGGACAGCGCCGAGGATAGATCCGTCTACTTCAAAAAGAATTAATTGGTTCTCTATGTCTGCATTTATGACGAGATCGTGTTTTATTAGCGGAAGCCACGGCCCCTTGGTGGTGAGAGCAGATATTTGCTTGGCGACAATCAAGAGACGCATTTGGCCATGGGTGTTCGTCTCGACCTGAAGGAAAAGCTGATTGGCCTCATCAATCGTTGCTAGATCATAAGGGCCGAATGCCTTCGTTATAGCCTGCGTAGTCGTCGTCCCTTCACGGTGTTTAATCACGATCGGTTGATCTGTTAACAACTGCTGTCTCGGGGTAAGCCGCAATCTCATCTCGGTTAACGCTGCTGGAATCCAGGGTTCAAACCGTTCTCCCGTGCCAAAATAGATAGCTCGACATGGGTCTATGACAGCGATGTCGTTGGGTTGACTCGTGTCAGGTAGTGCTGTGTAGTGATGAATTGGGCGCTTACCGCCCATAAAAGAAGCGGTTCGTTGCTGAGATGCAATTAGTGAAGTTAGATCACCTCTATTGATGTTTGTGTGAAGGGTCCCTATTGCGATCGCAGAGTTAGCAAGTATTCCCCATACGGCGAGAAGCGCGATCGCAGTAAAGGTAAGACCTCGAACTGGTCCCTTGCGTTTATTGCTCCAGCTCAAGATTGATGCGGTGCCCACCGTAGAACCGATGAGCAATATGGGCAGGAAGTCGCCAAGGTAACGCTCACTTATATACCCGTAGGCCAAGACACCTACGGCACCGATAGCGGCTCCGAAGACAGGTATTGCAAGGTTTCGAAACTTATTTGACCGCAGTGGAATAATTACTGCAATAACTCCGATGCATGTGAGCAAAAAGAGCAGGGGCATGGAAGCCACCACGCTGGCAGTTCGGTATGTCTGGTCAAAGAGCGCTCCACCTATTCCTTTGATTGGTGGGGGCTTCAGGGGCTGGAATATAAATGGGTAGTACCGATGAACAGAGAGTCCAGTTGGATTGAAGTAGGTGGCTATTGTGCTGGGCAGGTACTTGAGACCAGTAAGCCCTCCACCGTTAGCAGCTAGAGCGGCCCGACGCTGAGCATTAATTTGGGTCCAGACCTGCTTTGCGAGAGGGTGCATGAATGGGGATTGGAATTTTATATAAGTGACTGCTGCGCCCGCGAGAATGGAGGCGAAAGCGGCTGCCAGTATTCCGGCGCTCTGCCTCCGTGAGATGTGGCGTTGTGCAAGCAAGACAACTGCTGCAACGATTGCCGCAATCGCACAGCCCCACCCCATAGTGGTGCGACTCCAAACGGCGATCAGCAAAAAGACCCCAAGCCCAATGCTTCGCCGAACTGTGGCTCGCTGGATTGTGGATGTGAGAAAGTAGAGAGCACCAAAGGAACCTGCACATCCCCATACGAAAGCCTCGTGGTATACAGATGGAAGCGATCCAAGGTAGAGCCAGCAAGACCCTGCGAACGCTCCTAAGACAAGAAGAGACCAGATAAATGCTTCTGCGCGTGTGACCTCAACCGATGGCTGAGTCATTACTCGTACACGCCACATCAGCATTATGCCGAAGCAGATCGCCACTATCCATGCGGCAAGCATTGATATAGATGTAAGGCGTCCATCAAAGGTGTTTGAAACGAGGAGTACAGGCATTCGGATAATTGATGGAAACGGGGGGAAGTATGTGTATTCCTTACCGCTGAGACGAAATCCTTCGAGGCCAAGAGACTTCAAGGGAACGTTGAAGCGACCATGAAACATGGAACGCGCCTGTAGATCATAGAAGGATCCGAAATATCCTGTTCGCACATCAGAGCGCATTGTGTTTAGTGACATGTTCCATAGAATTCCGATGTAAGAAATGGAACTAATGACCGCTGCTCCGGCGGTCCAACTTGTGAATCGACGTCGAGATTCTAGGTATGGCGTGTCCTGAGGACGAGGGTGTGCCTTCAGGTACCTGGTGACTACGCGACCGGATGGAGTCTCTACGAACCGGCGGGACGCAACTACCAACGCAGCGGTGGCTATGAGCCCAATGCTTAGTGCGACTACCGGCGGGATGGACGGTGCGAGGGTCTGGACCCAGTTAAACGCAGCAAAATGCCAAAGGTAGATGCCGTATGAGGCGACTCCGATTGCAACTGCTGGCTTCCATGACAATCCCCTACGGGGTAGCCATTGGTGGTCAAACGCAGCAGAAATCATTAGGGCTGCTCCGACCTCTGCTAGAAAAATGCCTCCAAAATGTGCTGAGGCACCGTCTCCTCGCAGAGTGAACGCACTAATAACTACGATCGCAATACCAAGCCAACCGAACTTCCTGATTGATTTTCCGCGTAGGAAACCACGTGCAAAAAGAATGGCAGTTAACGAGCCAATCAAGAGACCGTCCATTGCAGCATCAGTTCGATGGTAAGCAGCAACCCATCCGCTGTGTTGAAATACATACGCTCGATTTATTGCCGCTAGGACGACGAGTGCTCCAATGATCCAGGTCGCACCTTTGAGACTCCGCCCTAGCCGAAGAATGGCCATCAAGATAAACGGCCAAACAAGGTAGAATTGCCACTCAATTGCTAATGACCAGAGTGGCGATAGGTCGCCCATAAAAAGCCCGCCGTCTTGCTGATTGGGAGCTAAGTGCTGAAAATTGCTGGTAAAGGTCAACGCGTGCCAAGTAGAGGCTGCGACCGAGTTGTTATCGGTGAATGGTTGGAGGTAACCGGTCGCTGCTGCAAGGGCCGATGTGATAATTACGAATACAAATAGTGCCGGGATAAGACGCACAGAACGTCTCAGGAAAAAGCGACCGAGATCAATACGTTTGTTCTTTGTGTACTCCTCAAGCAGCAAGCTGGTTATTAAGAAGCCACTCAGTACGAAAAAAACATTGACCCCGACGAAGCCGCCGTTGCGGAGTTGATGAATGCCGGGGACCGTCAGAAAAACAGTTGAGACTTGGTCTATGTGAGCGAAGAGCACAAGCAAAATGGCGAGCGCACGAATACCATCAAGAGCAGGTTCGCGAGAATGAATAGCGGCTTTCAGTCCGTTTGTCTTGAGGTTAGACCGGCCTAATGCATTCAAATCATGGGATTCGACTACGTCCATGGCTGTTATCATAAGGCGTTGTTATGTACTGAAATACCCCGTTGGGCTACGCGGTCGCAACGGTTTTAAAAGGGGGGGGAGATGACAACGGAGACTGTTTTTGGCCCTGGGGCCTCAGATCTTGACGCCACCAAACTTGCGGAACGGTACGCAGAGGCTGCCCCTTTCCCGCATATTGTTTTAGATAACTTTCTTGATCCCGATATTGCTGAAGAAGCGGCAAGAACATTTCCGGAGGTTGATGGGCCTCAGTGGACAAACTACCTACATGTAAATTCAAAGAAATTTGGCAATACCCAGATGGAGACGTGGACTCCGCAGTTGCAGCGCATTGCCAACGCCCTTATGTCGGCAGAGTTCGTCTCTTTCGTTGAGCAACTAACCGGCATTGAGTCTCTGATCTCGGATACAGAGTTTGACGGCGGAGGACTACATCGTTCCCTGTCAGGCGGCTTCCTGAATATCCATGCTGATTTTACAAAGCATCACACGCACGAGGACTGGAGGCGCCGTGTGAATGCCATCCTTTATTTGAACGAAGAATGGGAGGATTCATGGGGCGGAAGCCTTGAACTCTGGACTCCTGACATGAAGAATAAGGTGGAGAGCGTGTCTCCTAAAGGTAACCGTCTGGTTATTTTTACAACCACAGATGATTCATATCACGGCCACCCGGAACCTCTAACGTGCCCAGAAGGCATCGCCCGTAAATCAATGGCGCTGTATTACTTCACAGCAGGGCACTCCGAGAAGGCTCGATCGACTAATTATCAGAGTCGCCCGGGTGATGGAATCAAAAGCCTCGCTATTTATCTCGATAAAAAGGCTTTGAGAACCTACGATCTTGCAAAGCGGAGGCTCGGTCTCTCGGACGCCGCGGTGAGCAATTTCTTAGGTCGGCTGCGTCCAGGTCGTTCAAAAAAAACGCAAGGCTGATACTCGCTTGCGATTTGAGAGAGATTTAAAAACTCAAATCTAGATTTGCAGATTGCCTGTTTATGTTGCCCTTAGTTCGTTTTGATAGCTGTAGCGCGCAGCGAACGGAAACTTCCAACCATGAACTGTAGGTATCCTCCAGAGTGACTCCGCTCACGCTCGCCGGTGTTGAGTCGGTCAAGAGTCCCCTCGGAGACAAGACGGGTATGGATCTTCTTCAGGCCGGCGAATGGAATGGTCGGAACGACATGGTGCTCAAAGTGATACTCCATTTGAGCACCCAACACATGATTTTGAATCGCTCCGGAGTTACTCGATCTTGCTACCCAGAGGGGCATATTCGGGTCCCAGAGCTCTGGGGAGTAATGCTCTACAAGCGTTTTTACCCTCTGAATCAGGGCAAAAACGCAGAGAACAGGGAAGAGCCAGTAGGCCAAGTAGAGAAGTACTCCCTGAGTCAATGAGCCCTGTAGTAGTGAGAACTGAACGATGACCAAACATTGTGCCGTGGCCTTGCCGGTTATCCCTAGCCAGCCTCCCGACTCCACCTGCGAATCCTTGCTCGCTGACCAGATAACTAATGCCTTGCGGAATGCACTAATTCCGAATAAGTCCTGAATCAGTAACAGAGTTAGTGCGCCCCGATTTGGAGGTATCTGGGATGAGATTCGGTCAGGGTCGCGTTCGCCACCTAAGTAGCGATGGTGAAGCCTGTGCGCTGGTCGGTACTCCTCGACCGAATGACCAAGCCACCACGCCGCACCGAGATTACAAATTCGGTCATTAATGAGCCGATTTCTCGAGAGAAACCCGTGCGACCCTTCGTGCATCACTACGCCAAGGGCGTTAATGCGAGTGCCAATTAGAAACGCGATCGTCAGGGTTATAGCCAAATGGAGAGGATTAGACCCAATACCCGCGACATTTGCTGCACCAACTAAAACGAAGATTTCTAACCAAATTATGGTCAGGGTTTTAGCTGTCCCCGCGCTAGATGGAGCGGCTAATAATTTCAATTCATCAGAAGTAAATGCGACCTCGAAAAGATCGCGGAAATTGCGTTCCGTGCTGCGAACGAAATCATTCTCCATCGCCCTAATGATACCAGCGGATTGAGATTAAAAGAACTCGCAGTAGTACCAGAGGCCCTTCTTCCATCTGTCACCTTGCGACCCGACCGGCTCAAGTAGGGCGTAGAGTACCGGGGCGATTGGTGAAGCGGCGAGATTCGGTGGGGAAGAGGGGGAGGTGTCAATGTCCAGTGTGACGCAGGAGTCATCTTCAGGACGGCGGGTGTCCTGCGTTGTCTGTGGGTCAGATCAGACGAGGCTCGCACGAGACAATCTTCAAGACTTCGAGTACTCCGTAGTGCCAGAGGAGCCCCTCACTGCATGGGAGTGTTCTTCATGCAGATCCCAGTTCCTCGAACCGCGACCGTCGGAGGGAGTGCTCTCAACCTTTTACCCGGAGGACTACCACTGCTACAACGAGGATCATGGAGGGTTTGCGAAGCAACTTGTAGCGGCGCGAGCTAGGCGGCGGTCTAAACAATACCGCAACTTTCTTGGAGGAAACTCTGGGCGCCTTTTTGATGTTGGAGCCGGAGATTGTCGGCACTTCGATGAACTCCGCGGATCATTGGACCTTGAGTGTGCGGGTGTCGAACTCAATCCACAAATGGCGGAGGCAGGCCGCGCGCGTGGTTACGACATCCACGACGGCACGCTTGAAGAACTAGATATCACCGAGATGGTTGGAACATTTGACATCGTCTCTATGAACCACGTGCTGGAACATGTAATCAACCCAATTGAGGTTGTAAGACGCTGCTATTTGCTGCTCCGACCGGGGGGTTACATTGTCGGTCAATTGCCGTGCTTCTCGTCATGGGAGGCTAGGGCTTTCGGTCGGGCCTGGGGCGGGTATCACTTTCCAAGGCACTTGCAGATGTTCTCAGCTGAGGGGCTTAGACAACTTTTGTCTTCATGCGGGCTCTCCGAGCCTTCCGCACGCTCTGCGCTTCATGTGCAGACAGCTCTTTCATTGCAAAACGCAACTATTCGTGCAGGATGGCACCCGAAGATGCGTTACGGAAAGTCCCCCGCCTATGGGGCATTTCTTCTAGCGGCGGTTCCTTTCGAGATTGCAGCATTCGCTTGTAACCGCGGAGGAATAATGAACTTTAGCGCTCGTCGACCGATCGCTAGTGGGCCAGAAGCAACTCCCCGATGAAGTATCGATTACTCAGATCCCCAGCGAGCCAAGAAGTGAGACTTCATCGCTCTGGATACGCTGGCGGTGCGTTAGCGCTCATGATGTTTGCGCTTCTACGTCGTATGGACGGCGGATTTGGTCGAGAAGCCATCACGTCTAGGTACTACGACGTCCAGGCGAGTCAACTTCTCAAGTTGCGTTGGGATATGCCCCAACAGTTACTTGGTGTTGAAGGGTTCAGAACCGGTTCCAAATGGTATATGTATTTTGGCCCGGTGCCTTCCTTCCTGCGGATGCCAATGATTGCTATTCGACCCAGCCTTACCGGTCACCTCGGAACTGTAATGATGTTTATAGCTCTCGCCGTTGCATTGTTTGCAATCACACGGCTAGTGACTCGCATCCGGTCGCTTGTCAGAGGCCAGGATTCTCCCGTTGTTTCTAGCGAGCTCTGGAGTATCGCAATTTTTGTGTTTGGTTGTGGAGCCGCATCTACCCTATTTTTTCTAGGAACCGAGCCATGGGTCTATCATGAGGCGTTGATGTGGGGTGTTGCCTTCACGATGGCAGCCTTCGCAAGCATCCTCGCGTTCATCATCGATCGTCGAACAAAATCGTTACTTCTCGCATCGTTGTTTGCAACCGCTGCCATCCTCTCGCGTGGACCGGTTGCACTAGGCGTAGTTGCAGCACTCGGGCTGTTAGCCGCTGGAGCACTCTTTCGTAAGTCCAGAGTTTGGTTTGGTTTGGATGCAGACGCTTCGCCTTTAAGGCTTGTAGCTTCCTTAGGTCTTGCTGCGTGGGTTCCAATGGCAGCGTTCGCCACCATAAATTACATTAAGTTTGGATCACTTTTTGATTTGCCGAATTCCCGTCAGAGTATTTCCCTTGTTAACCCGAACCGGCAAGCAGTACTCGCTTCAAACGGCGGCGGTCTTTTCTCCCTGCGTTACTTGATCACGAATGTGGCGCAGTACGTCAGGCCGGATGCCCTTCGTCTCAATAGGCTCTTTCCGTTTATCACGTTTCCACCATTAGCAAACAACTTCGGCGGGCATTTGTACGACACCATTGAGCCGACGTCGAGCATTCCATCCTCGATGCCAGCGCTAGCGCTGCTCGCTCTCGTTGGTATCGCAGTCGTAATATGGCCGCGTTCCCCATTCCGCTCTAATTCGGTGAGTCTGCGTGCCATCTTATTGGGTTCTTTGATCGGACCACTTGTAACATTGACGCTCGCATACATTGCTCAGCGCTACATCGCCGACGTGATTCCGTTCCTGGTAATTTGTGGAGCGCTCGGTATGTGGTGCGTGTTCCATTGGAGTGCCGATCGCAAAGTTGCGCGACGCGTGCTCGGGTCGTTTTTTTTAGCACTCACTATCGGTGGCTTCATAGTCAACCTTGGGCTCGCAATTGATTACAGATACCTCAACCCTTTCGTTGCTGAGGGGCCTAGGCTCAGCGCTTTCGTGTCTGACCAATATCGAATCGATCGCAAGTGGAATCACGGAAAAACGCCGAATGTTATTCGCGTTGACAAGATGCCGACTGAGGTGCAAAAGCGCGCGACTGTAGCGATACTGAGTGGTTGTAGTGGCGTATATTGGTCAAGTGGTGAGTATTGGTCTGCCATTGCTCGAACCCGGGCAACAGGACTTCATGATTTCACGCTCCGGTTTCCAGCGGTGGACTCCCCGACTTGGCTTCCTGTACTAACAGCCGGTGACGCAGAGGGTTCTCAAACGCTGGCCGTGCAACTGCGGGGCGATCGACGACTCACGTTCGGGCTTCGCACGGTTCGCCCAGAGAAGTGGCGCCATTTTAACGAGAAGGCGGGATGGGTGCGTGGTGTCACTGTTAGGTATGAACCCGGACGCACATATCACATGCGAGTAATCTTGGACCAGAATAACGGTGCCGTGAGGATGAGCATCAACGCCGCGGATGGCACAACCATTCCGGCGTCCCGTGCATTTTTTGTCCCTGGACATCTTGAACTAACGCCGCGACAAGTGAAGGAATACGTAATTCCTTACTCGCAAGTTACGATTGGCCGTAACGACTTAGGAGCTTGGACCGAGCCCCGTTTTAGGGGTTCTATCGTCGAGTCTCAACCGAAGTATCTCCCGAAGATCTGTTCCATCCTTGATGAATGATTGCTGCATCGTTACGAGTAAGGACTGCCGGAAATTCTGTCGGGACGGTTCTGGGAGGCTCGGGGGAGGCTTTGTGAAGTCCCAATCGACGTGAGAGTAGGGCCTCCAGGAGTGCGACTGATTGGATACCTCCGGAATATATAGGCGATGAAAGCGAATAAGAGCCGCAACGTGTTCAGGCTACCGGCGCTAATTTGGCCCGGGGATTAAGATTTTCTCAGTATGCATGCTCACTTTGAGCGTTATTTAACTACTGGAATATTTTGCTTGGACACTTAAAGTGGTATAGGTTTTGAGAATGCTGAACTCAAAAAATGCGAAATTTATGAAGGCTCCGAATTTGAAGGCCAGAAATTTGAGGCCCCTCAAGGGCGTTGCGCTTGCTGGCGCCCTCGTAATGGTGCTCGCAGCCTGTGATCTAGCGACGATCTCGGGCGGCGGATCCGGAGACTCTCCAATTAGCAGGAGGGGGAGGATCTCGCTTGCTATCGAGACTAAAGAGCTCTGCCTCAAAGGTACCGAGCGCGACTGTGCAAACTATTCCTTCCAGAGTGGGGTCCAGAGTGTGACCGGCGAGTTCAAGGACTCAGGTACAAATCCTTCTTGGCCATATGGCGTATCTATGAAGTTCGAGGGTGCGTATACCTCCGCTGAGAAGCGCAACATTGGTGTGTTACTGCTGGCAGGAGATGTTTGTAACGAGCTCCTTGGCGTTCCCGAAGGCGCTCCTGTAGGCGCTGAGGTCAAGGGCTCTAAAGACTCAAAGAATCCGAATTGTTGGCTAGGTGGAGTTGGGTACCGATCGGCAGATGACAGACATTATCCAAACTCGACGCCTTGCTTCGGAGAGGCAGCGGTTCTATCGGATGCGTTGCGATCGGGGTCTGGGCGTGCGCTAGAGAGTCCTGTAGTAAGCGAGACCATCAAACGACTAGAACGCGACATCAACTCGGATCGAGATCGTGGACCTAAAGAGAATCGAATTACTGGTCAAGCATTGGTCCTGATAGTTGACGCTAACCGCAATGGGCGAATAGACGACGATGCTAAATCCAATCAGGGTGGAGACTCCTTCATCCTCGTATCACTCTGCGGGCCGTACTCAAACCAACCTTCGTTAGGTGGCGGTGGAGGTCTGGGATCGGGATATACCTACGCAACTTGTCCCGGCGGGTACATCTCTAGCGATGTCTTCATTTTCGCAGCAATCTCGCGGCGCTGCCTTGTGCCTCTGCGCGATGGAGACCTCAAGATCAAGATGATTCCTACAACATCTACCTCTACAACGACGACGCTTCCCCCTGACTGACGCTGCTTAGGCACCGCCAAGGGCCTGAAATAGTTTGAGTTCCGGGCGACTCGAATAATGATCGTTTACTCTGTCGGAGAGGCGTTGGGTGCTCCGGCAGGGTCGCCTTCGTGGGCATTTGGCTATGGTTTTGTCGGCCAAGTGAGCGATGTCGGTCCTCTCCGATAGGATGTCATCTCCCCTTTAAGGAGCAATCTCTTGCCCGAAAGATCTAGTTCGTCACCGCGCCGCTCCTCTGGAACCCCCAGCGGTAGATCTGCGCGTTCTGGCGCGCCTCGTGCGGGGTCCAAGGGCTCTGGTGCTAAGAGTTCTGGGTCTCGGAGCGCTAGCGGTTCTTCGCGCACCGGTTCGTCATCTAGAGGTTCATCAAGTGGCGAGCGCGGCTCGTCTGAGCGTGGAGCATCATCCTCTCGCGCGGGTGGTTCAGGTACGCGTGGTGCTTCAAGCTCTCGCTCTACAACAGGGCGCTCTGCCAGTGACCGTTTCGGGGGAGAGCGATCAAGTCGCTCAGACTCAAGGGACTCGCGAGGCTCGAGAGACTCGCGAGATTC
>JBAXPT010000050.1:0-11239 GCA_037132095.1 Actinomycetes bacterium | reverse complement strand
GCCCGGTAGCAAAGGGTTGGGCAGAAAATGTATTGGCCTCTGAGTAATCCGTTGAGCCCCTCCTCGCCGGAGACGCGCGGCTCAGAGCCTTTTAGTGATTCGATGATTCTCTTAATGCGATCTGGGAAAGAAAAGACAGGCTTGCTATCCGTGTCAATAATCGATGCACGCGTGAATACTGCTACTGCATTTGGGTGTGCCATGTGGGTGGCGATGACGGCCTCTGCGTAACCTGGTAGCAGCTCGTCATCCGAGTGCAGCAGCGTGACAAGCGGTGTATCGCTAATGCGCAATGCTTGGTTCCAGTTTCCTGCAAGCCCAAGATTGCTTTGATTACGTACATAGCGAATACGGCTATCACCGTAACTAGCGACGGCGTCCTCTGTATCGGTCTCAGCTCCAGCGTCGTCTACAACAATGCAGACCCAGTCTTTAAGACTCTGCGCCCGGACGCTCTCGATAGCGCGCCGCAGGTAGGGCACTCCGCTATAGAAAGGAATTGCAAAGGTGATGCGAGCCGAGCTACTCACGCGTCGCGATTGCGTTCGCCAACAACAACAAACTCGTTGTAAGGGAATACCCGTCCAGTTACGCGCGGGAACGGGAAGGACTGCTTACTAGCAGTCTTCCAGCCATGCTTCGAGAGTAGAAGTTCAATAGCAGCGTGATCAATGAAGCGCACATGGGTCGGATCGCTTCGGTAGCCAGCTTCCTGGGGAGTGATCAAGATAATCCGACCACCCTCTCGCACATACGGTGCATATGTCGCGATTAGATCGTCGGTGGTTGGCGCATTGAGGTGTTCAATAACGTGAGCAAGTAGGAGCGAGTCGAAGCCTGCGATTTTTGCGTCATCTGAACCAAGAAAGTCCTCAGGGGAGTAAGCGGTGAGTCCACGCTCTTGAGCAGTTGCCACGCAGTCAGCATTGTGATCGACGCCGATACCGTTGCCCTCTAGGTGCGTAAGGTTGCGCCCGATTCCGCAACCGATGTCGAGCGTGTAGCCAGGGTGGAGCCTGCGCAGATTCCAGCGATAAGGCGCTTGAACATCTAGGCGTTGCTTCCAGCCTTGTGCCTCGAGTGTCTCGAGACGTTTTGCGTAAGCGGGGTCCTGCGTAGAGGTGATGGCCGCGGATGAAGGGTTGTTCTCTTCTTTGCTCATGAGGTCTACAGCATCGCACCCGAGCGGGCCTCTATAGCGATCATTCGGAGGGTTGCGGCTTTCGCCCTAGGAACTTGGTCTTGGGATCACCGAGACTCGAGGGCCTGTTCACTAAGTCGCAAGATCTAGAAAGGGCGAACACCCCACTGGAAGTTTGAGCGCCAAGCCGATGAGATCTTCACGACATCGCCGGTCTGGGGAGCATGGATCATCATTCCGCCACCTATATAGATACCCACATGGTGCAGGTCGCTATAGAAGAGGACTAGATCCCCAGGCTGGAGGTCATTGAACGCGATCTTTGAGAAAAGTACCGCCTGCGCTGCTGAGTAGTGAGGAAGTCGCACTCCGACTGATCCCCATGCAGCCTTCGTTAGGCCTGAGCAGTCAAAGGTCGTAGGTCCGGAGGTTGCGAAGGAGTAGGGCTTTCCAATTTGTGCTCTTGCGTACTCAACAACCTCAGCAGCACGAGACGAGACGGCAGGAGGAGGCCCGAAAGGATTCCCTGTGAGTGCTGGGCTAACGGTTGTGGTCGTGGTCTGCCCGCCGCTTCCAGATGTGCCAGTGCTTCGAGGAGTAGTTGGAGCTGGGGTTCCATTACGACGTGCTGCCTCAATTGCTGCACGCTGCGCTGCAGCCTGACGCTGCGATGCGGCAATGCGAGCTGCCTCTACCCGTGCTGCCTCAGCGCGCTGCTCCTCAATGAGCTTTTTGGTCTCCGCATCGATCTGAGAGAGTCGACCGCGCAGAGAACGGTCTGCTGCAGATGCTTCGCGGTAAGCGGCGCCAGCTGAGTCAGCCTGCCGTGCAGCGTTGGCTCGAGCAGTATCAGCGGCGGCGCGCTGTGCAGCGAGGCGTGTCTCAGCGCGCTTGACCTCATCGATTAAACGGTTATCGCGAGCTGCGGTTACGTCGCCGTACTGTGCGATGCGAGCAGTCTTAGCCATGTTGCCGGGGTCAACCTCGCTAAAAGGTGTCCTAGAGCCAGAGCCGCGATAGAGCGATGCTGCTCGACGTGCGAGGGTTGCTTTGAGTTCTTTGCGCTTTGCAACAGTCGCGTCGACTGCAGCCTGAGCACTAGCTACCTCAGCCTGCGCATCTTCAAGTGCAACGCGCGCTCCGTTGTATTGATCTGCAAGAGCACCAACGTGCATGGATTCACGGTCGATCTGGGCGCGAAGTGCGGCGGCCTCAGCCTGCTTGCCGGCGATGGTTGTCGCAGCCCCAGCGGGTGCGCTTACTGCGAGTGAACCAAAAAGCGTGGTGGCGCAGCAGGTAGCGATGCCTAGGCGTCGCAGTACTCGCAATTCCGTCGTGCGCTTCATTGAACCAGTAACTCCCGAGTGGACTGCACCCCGGCTCTTTACCGAGGTGCTTGAGGTCCGTTATTCGGCCTCGGGCTCCAGAAACTTGAGTGAATTCAAAACGTTGAGACAACTCTGAGGATTCGGCTAAGGCCTATTCCTAGGCCCAGCAAGGGTTATGGGGCAGAGAGAAAAGGGTCCTAGGCATGGTCCTGGCGGCCGAATATCTGCCATGCCTCTACCATCTCGCCTTGTGGATTCGGAGGAGGTGACCTCACTATTAGATGGCGGGCTGCGTGAGCGCATCACCCGTCTGCACGTGCTCTCTGCTCCGGTTGTAATAGGTATCGCCGGATCTGTCGCCGCAGGGAAGTCGACCTTCGCCGCGGCATTGGTAGAGGGCCTGAGTGAGTTTGAAGTGGAGGTAGTCGGCACCGATGGGTTCCTACACTCCAATGCCGTGCTCGCTGAGCGCCAGATTGAGTCGCGCAAAGGATTTCCAGAGTCCTACGATGAGAGTGCCGTGGTCTCCTTTATAGATGCGCTGCATAGAGGCGATGAATCTGCATCAGTCCCCGTGTATTCACATACCGCTTATGACGTAGTAGTAGGCGAGCGTCGTGTAATTGGATCACCAGACATCTGCATAATTGAGGGAGTCAATGCACTTCAGTTTGGCGATCATCTCGATCTTGCTATTTATTTAGATGCAGATGAAGGAGACCTCATCAATTGGTATGCGACGCGCTTCTCAGAGATATGCGATGCCGCAGTAGACGATCCAACATCGTTTTACAGCGGCTGGTCATTGTTTCCAGAGAACGAACGCAGGGAGATGGCAGAGAGTTTTTGGTATGGGATCAATCACCCGAATCTTCTCGAATACATTGCTCCTTCTGCCGCGCATGCAGACCTAGTAGTTCGAAAAACACACGATCACTCGATCTCCAGTGTGGAGTGGAGGGCGTGAGCATTACCCTGCGCTCAGGGAACCTTGAGTGCACCTCTGCACCTGAGCTCGGAGTGCCGATTCTCTCCATCAAGCATCGCGGTTTTGAGCTACTCGCTCCGTCGTCGGGCGTTGATATGCACTCTGTCGACGCGATGAGGGGGATGCCTATCCTCGCCCCTTGGGCCAATCGACTGCGAAGCAATGAATACTTCGCTCTTGGCAGATCGGTCGATCTTGCAGGGCTTGAGATTCAGCGAGACGTAAATGCATTATCGCTACATGGAACTCTTGCTGGACGCGGGGGCTGGAGAGTCACTCGTGAAACCTCCAGTAGTTGTGCACTCGAGATTGATCTTGAAGCGGACGAACTTACCTTCTCGGCATTTCCGTTCGCATCGCTTATTCAAGTTGAGTTGGCATTAACGGATTCAACTCTCTCAGTTGTAACGACGCTCATCGCCTCTGGTGAGTCAAAGGTGCCAGCGTGTTTTGGCTGGCATCCGTACTTTGAGATCTCGGACACGCCTCGCGAAGATTTGCTAATCCGGTATCCCTCAGCGGTGAGCGTGCAGCTTGATGATCGCGGACTCCCAACCCAAGAGCAATCAGAGCAGCCTGCAATTGAAGCGCTATTGGGGAATCGATTGGCTGATGACCTGTTACTTCTTGGCGATGATCGGGAATTTTCGATCTCGAGTCGCGAGAGACGACTCAGCCTCAATGTGGGCACAGGTTATGAAGCGCTACAGATCTGGATACCCGAAGGCGAGAGGTTCATCTGTGCTGAGCCGATGGTGGTGCCGGTTGCGGGTTTAAGTGACGGTGTATTCCCGGTCGCAGAACCAGGTAGGCCGTATCGCGCTGAGTTCAGTCTCGAAGTAACTGATATCTAGCAATCAATGCAGCGCTAGAGGCATCAGTCCCTACGCTGATACTCGAACTCGCAAGCTCAGCAATTAGGTCCGTAGCGAGACTCTTGCCGAGAGCGACTCCCCATTGGTCAAAAGAATCTATGCCCCAAATAAAACCTTGGATAGCAACTTTGTGCTCATAGATCGAGAGCAACTGCCCGAGCGTAAAGGGGTTTAGCGACTCAATCATTAGAGCACTCGATGGATGATTACCCGCAAATGTTTTATGCGGGACAAGCGATGCCTCTACCCCTGAGTCCGCGACCTCTTGAGATGTAAGTCCAAAAGCGAGTGCCTCTGCCTGTGCTACTCCATTGGCGAAGAGCATGTCTTGATGATCACCGAAGGGCTCTGCAGCGCGTGCAACGAGAATGAAGTCAACAGGAACATTTACGGTTCCTTGGTGAAGCAGTTGAAGAAAAGCGTGCTGCGCATCGGTGCCTGCTGCGCCCCATACAATGGGTGAAGTTGGAACTGATACTTGCTCTCCGTCATTAGTAACTGATTTGCCGTTGCTCTCCATCTCGAGTTGCTGTAGGTGAGCCGGTAGGGCGGCAAGATCACGAGCATATGGAATGACTGCGTGAGACTGCGCTCCATCGAAGTCGATTGACCAGATACCAACAAGAGCCATTAACGCTGGAAGATTGCTCTCAAGCGGTGCGTTGAGTGCGTGCTGGTCCATGGCATGCATTCCATCGAGAAACTCTCGGAATGCTCTTGGTCCAATCGCAATCATGACGGGTAGGCCGATGGCAGATGCGACGGAGAAACGCCCGCCTACCCAATCCCAGAATCCGAAAGTGAGAGCAGCCTCAATACCAAATTCCTCTACTGCATTGAGGTTTGTAGAGACCGCTGCAAAATGACTTGAGACTGCATCATCTCCAAGCGAAGCGGTGACCCACGAGCGCGCCTCCTTAGCGTTAGAGATTGTCTCAGTAGTCGTAAATGTTTTTGAGGCAACGATGAAGAGCGTCTCAGCAGGGTCGAGCCCGTCAACGGCGGCGTGCAGATCAGCGCCGTCAACGTTTGAGATAAATCTAATTGTTAGTTCAGGTGATACGAAAGGGCGCAGTGCTTCGGTCACAAAACGTGGCCCCAGATGCGATCCGCCGATTCCAATGTGGATCACATTTCGGATCTGCTTGCCGGTTGCCCCGGTGTGGCGGCCCGAGCGCACGGCCTCGGAGAACTCGGTCATCGCATCAAGCACTTCATGTACCTGAGGAACAACGTTCTCTCCATCTACCTCAATAACCGAGCCTCGAGGTGCCCGCAGCGCTGTGTGTAGAGCCGGCCTGTCCTCAGTTGTGTTGACGCGCGCGCCTGTCATCATCGCCTTGAGTTTCTCGGCGACGCCCCCCTGCTCCGCTAGGGCGATGAGCAGGTCAAGGCTCTCAGGCGTGATCCGGTGCTTTGATATATCTAGATAAACGCCTTCGGCCTCGGCGGTTAGGCGATCAAGGCGTGCAGGGTCCTCGGCAAATAGGTCGCGAAGGTGGACCCCACGAAGCGTTGCATGATGGTTGAGGAGGTCTGCCCACGCGGGGGATTCGCTGAGTTTCACATCAGAGACGATACCGGCGGAGGAGGCCCCCTAGGGCCGTCTAACCTCTCACCTGTGATTCGTGTTGCATACCTAGGACCCGAGGGCACCTTCACCGAGGAGGCCCTGCGCACTCAGGCAGATCTTGTCGCGGGTGAGACCATCCCGGTGCGTTCGGTCCCAGAGGTCTTCTCGACCGTTGAGCGAGGTGACGCCGAACTAGGGCTCGTGCCGATCGAGAACGCAATTGAAGGTGCAGTTGCGCTGACACTTGACGTGCTCGCCTTCGAGAGCGAGTTATTGATTCAGCGTGAAGTCGATCTGCCGATCTCTCTAAATCTCTGTGCTCGCCCGGGTACGACTCTGCGCGATGTACGAAGCATCCTGACTATGCCTATGGCAGTGGGGCAGTGCCGCGAGTGGCTTGAGCGTAAGTTGCCAGGCGTTGAGGTTCGCGCTGCTAACTCCACAGCGGAGGCGGCTCAAGAGGTTTCACGTTCACGCAAAACTGGGATTGCCGCAATCGCAAACGCTGGTGCTGCAAAGAAGTATGGCCTTAAAAATCTTGCAACCGCCATCGAAGACCACGACCGCAATCAGACACGCTTCGTTTTGCTGGGGCGTGGAGTCCCCGCTCCCACCGGCCATGACCGCACAAGCATTGTCTGCTTTCAGCGTTCGGACCGCCCGGGTTCTTTACTAGCGATGCTGCAAGAGTTCGCAGCGCGCACAATCAACCTGACAAAAGTCGAGTCTCGCCCTACGAAGCACACTCTCGGCGATTACTGCTTCTTCATAGATTTTGAGGGGCATGTCTCTGACCCACTCGTCGCTGATTGCCTGCGTACCCTCGCTGCCAAACAAGCCAAAGTGAAGTTCTTAGGTTCGTATCCTGTAGCAGGGAGCGGTGCAGTTGCGCGCCGTAGTGCAGCTGGAAAATCATGGCGCGACGCCAATAGTTGGGTAGATGCACTACAGGCGCAGGTTCGTAGTGAAGACGAGTAGTGAATAAAAATAATGAGGCAGATTCAGAATGATTGATGTTAAGCGGCTTCGAGAGGAGCCTGAGTACCGCCGCGGCATAGAGCGCAAACGTGTTCGCCCCGGGCTAATTGATGAGCTTCTTGCAGCAGAAGAGATTCGTCGCAGCCTTCTATCCGAGGTCGAGGAACTGCGCGCTGAGCAGAACGCTGCTTCAAAAGAGATTGGTCGAGCCGCAGCCGATGAGCGTGCCGAGCGCATCGCCGCTGCAGCAGTGCTCAAAGAGCGCCTTACTACTCGCGAGCCGAATCTTGCTGAGGCAGAGGCATCGGTGCGCGCGCTTGCCCTTCAGATTCCAAACCCTGCATCGCCTGAGGTTCCGGATGGTGGAGAAGATGATGGTGTAGTGCTGCGAACAGTCGGAGGAACTCCCGGTCCGCCGCCACTTGATCACGCAGCACTAGGCGAGTCGCTTGGATTTGTTGACTCAGATCGCGGGGCAGAGGCGAGCGGTTCGCGTTTTGCATACCTAATGGGCGAGGCAGTCCTCCTTGAACTCGCACTCGTGCAATGGGTTATGTCGCAACTCGCGGCTGATGGCTTTACTCCCGTCATCCCTCCAGTACTCGTGCGCGAGCAGACAATGGAGGAGGCGGGCTTCTTCCCAACAGACCGCAGCCAGGTATACGCACTCCCTGAGGACGAACTCTTTCTAGTCGGCACGAGCGAGGTTCCGCTCTCAGCACTTCATCGGGGCGATCTATTCGATGCCGATGCTCTTCCACTTAGGTACGGCGGATACTCAACTTGCTTCAGGCGCGAGGCCGGCACATATGGCAAGGACACTCGGGGCATATTCCGCGTTCACCAGTTCGACAAGGTAGAGATGTTCGTATGGGCCCACCCGGATCGCTCCAACGAAGAGCATGAGCGAATCCTCGCAATTGAGGAGAAGATTGTCGGTGGGCTCGGCCTGCCTTATCGCGTTGTAGATATCGCTGCTGGAGATCTTGGAGCCCCCGCTGCTCGAAAGTTCGATATAGAGGTATGGCTCCCGAGCGAGGGGCGATATCGAGAACTCACCTCTTGCTCCAATTACCTGGATTACTCCGCTCGCCGCCTAGGGGCTCGGGTCAAGGATGACGCCGGAAACCGCCTAGTACACACTCTGAACGGCACTGCCTGCGCGGTCGGGCGCACTCTTCTATTTCTCTTTGAGCATTTCCAAGACTCAGATGGCGGGCTAGCAATCCCAGATGTGCTTGTTCCGTATACCGGGTTCTCCAAGGTCGGGCCCCGCTCCTAAGGACTGCTCCTTAAATATGGAGCCCTAAGGACTGCACCTAAATACAGATAGCGCCTTTAGTTTCTGCGCAGGTAGAACTCTTTGAGCGTTCGTGTCCTATTCTGCAAGCTGGAGGGGTGCCAGAGCGGCCGAATGGGACGGTCTTGAAAACCGTTGAGCGAGAGCTCCGTGGGTTCAAATCCCACCCCCTCCGCCAATTTCTATAAGTAATAATCAGCCTAATAATTATCGGACATGAAGAGGACGTTCCATGTATATCGGTTACACGCCTGAGCAGGTCGCTTTACGAGACGAACTGCGTGAGTACTACGAGCAGATGCTTACCCCCGAGGTAGAGGACGAACTCTCCAAGGGTGAAGGCGTTGGGCCAGTAGCGCGTGGCCTCTGGAAGAAGATGGCCGCTGATGGTTGGGCTGGAATTGGTTGGCCCAAGGAGTTTGGTGGCCAGGGGCGTACTGCCGTCGAGCAGTTTGTATTCTTCGATGAGTCGATGCGCGCAGGTGCACCAGTACCGATGCTCACGATTAACTCTGTCGCACCAACAATCATGCAGTTCGGTTCTGATGAGCAGAAGGCTTTCTACCTTCCGAAGATTCTCGCAGGTGAGATTCACTTCGCTATCGGATACACAGAGCCCGAAGCCGGTACTGACCTTGCTTCACTAAAGACGCGTGCAGTTCGCGATGGCGATGAGTATGTGATCAATGGTCAGAAGATATGGACCAGCCTCGCTACCGATGTTGATTACATCTGGCTTGCAGTGCGCACCGACCCAGATGTGAAGAAGCACAAAGGCATCTCGATGATCATTGTGCCGACTGGAGTCAAAGGCTTAAAGGTCGAGCCCATCAAGAACATGGGTGGTCTCAACACAAACATCACGTTCTACGACGACGTGCGTGTTCCTGTTGGAAACCTTGTAGGCGAAGAGAACAAGGGTTGGGGACTAATCACGAACCAGCTCAATCACGAGCGCGTAACGCTCTGCTCTTCAGGGATCGTTGAGCGTCAACTCGAGGACGTCACTGAGTGGTCCAAGTTGACGCTTCTTGCCGATGGCCGACGCGTCATCGACCAAGACTGGGTGCAGATGAATCTTGCGCGCATTCACGCACGCCTTGAGTTCCTGCGACTAATTAACTGGAAGGTTGCATCTGACGCGACACAGGGCTTGCCGCTTGACCCTGCGTATGCATCGAGCATCAAGGTATTCGGTACAGAGTTTTATCTAGAGGCTTTCCGACTCCTAATGGAGATCATGGGGACCAGCGCAACAGTCAAGGCCGGATCACCAGGGGCGGTTGTACGTGGTCGCATCGAGGCACGTACTCGAAGCATGCACATCCTCACCTTCGGTGGTGGCACCAACGAGATGCAGCGAGACCTCATTGCACTCTTCGGCCTCAACATGCCCCCATCGCCGCGCTGATCCACTAACACAGACGCGTATCTAAAACTCGCAACGACTTGAATCAGGAGAACTCAAATGGATTTCACTCTCAACGAAGAGCAGCAAGCACTACAGGGCCTCGCAAAGCAGATACTCACCGACAAAGGAACCCTTGAGCGCTTAAAGGAGCACTCAGAGGGCCACTGGTTCGACAGTGAAACATGGTCGGAGTTTGCTTCCGCTGGGCTACTTGGAGTTGCGATACCAGAGGAGTACGGAGGCCTTGGGTTCAGTTTCCTAGAGGTATGCCTCGTGCTAGCAGAGCAGGGTAGGCGCGTTGTCGCTATGCCTCTCTGGGCAACCCTTGTATGTGGTGCGCTCCCGATCTCAATGTTCGGTACAGATGAGCAGAAGAGCGCATACTTGCCTTCCGTTGCTGACGGTTCCCGAATCATGACGGGTGCATACGAAGAGTTCGGTGCCGACCCCGAGACACCATCGACGACAGCGACACGTGCCGGAGATGGTTGGGTTATCAATGGCGTCAAGACCTCTGCAAGTGCCGCTGGGTTAGCTACCGAGATATTGATTCCAGTCACAACACCCGATGGCATCGGCATCTTCATACTCGACACCAAGGCACAGGGCGTAACCATTGCTCGTCAAGAGATGATGAATCATGCTCGATTCGAGATCACTCTTGAGGATGTCAAGGTCGATGGAGCTGCTCTGCTTGGTGGGATTCTTGACGACGGTTCAGCGCTTCGCTTGATCCTCGATCACGTCACAACTGCTGTCTGTGCGATCAGCGCAGGCTGCGCGCAAGAGGCGATTCGCATCGCAGCCGAGCATGTCACGAATCGCTTCCAGTTTGATCGCCCACTTGCAACATTCCAAGCAGTAGGTCAGCGTATGGCGGATTCATTTATCGATACTCAAGCAATGAACCTCACGATGCTCTCTGCCGCATCGCATCTCTCACTAGGTGAGCCTGCGCGCGAGCAAGTCGCCTCAGCAAAATACTGGGCAGCTGAGGGTGGTAGCAGGGTTGGTTTTGCTGTCCTCCACGTTCACGGTGGAATCTCAATTGACCTTGATTACCCGATCCACCGTTACTTCCTGTGGATGAAGATGAATGAGTTCACACTTGGTGCTGCAACACCGACACTTCTTCGTCTCGGGCGAATGATTGCTGCGTCCTGATCTGATTCTTCAAGACTTGGCTCAAGCGTCTGTTATGCGAATCGTTATGTCGCTTTCTGGGGGGAAGAATGCCTGAGAATCCAGAGGCTTGGTGGAGCGAGGGAGTTCTCTATCAGATCTATCCGCGCTCATATGCGGACTCCAATGGCGATGGGGTTGGTGACCTTCCGGGGATCACGCAGCATTTAGATCACCTCGCTTGGTTAGGTGTTAAAGGTATTTGGCTAGACCCAATTACGGTCTCGCCTAACGCAGATTGGGGATACGACGTCTCAGACTTCTGTGATGTTGATCCAGCGCTCGGCACCCTCGAGGATCTGGACATGCTTGTTAGCGAGGCTACAAAACGCGATTTACGAGTCATTCTTGATTTGGTACCAAACCATACGAGCATCGAGCACCCCTGGTTTATTGAGGCGCGTTCGTCGATTGATAACCCAAAGCGCGATTGGTATGTATGGGCAGACCCCGCCGAGGATGG
>JBAXPT010000049.1:0-11315 GCA_037132095.1 Actinomycetes bacterium | reverse complement strand
AACGGGGATGTCCACAGGTGATTCCAGCGCCCCGCGCACGCTCTCAGCCAGTGCTGCTGCTGGAAGTAACTCGGCGATACTTCTGATTGCGCCAGGAAGCTTCGTTAGAGGGTAAGCCATACCACCTAAGAACAGGAGGGCCAAGTAGAGGCCATTTGCTACAGCGAGATTGGCCTCTGCCCGGAGCGTTCCTGCAAGCAAGAGCCCAAGACCGGCGAACGCAATAGTTCCTATCAGAAGGAACAAGAAAGCAAGAGGTATCCCGCCGCCAGCTCGCCAGCCCAAAAGCAGTGCGACGCCAATTAGTACAGATAATTGAATGGTCTCAATCGCCAATACGTAGAGGGTTTTGGCTGCAAGTAGCCCAGATCGTGTCAACGGTGTGGAGCCGAGTCGCTTGAGCACTCCGTATCGACGATCGAAGCCCGTATCAATACCTAGGCTGACCATTGCACTCGACATCACCGCAAGCGCTAGTACGCCAGGGACAAGAAAATCTAACGGATCTCCGTCGACAGTTACTCTCTGTACTCTCCCGAAGAAAAGAAGCACCCCGACTGGTATTCCAATTGTCACTACGAGGCTCTCTCCTCGGCGAAGCCCTAGCGAGGTCTCAGCGCGTGCTTGTGCGAGAACTCCACGTGCTTTCACGGTGTCTCCTCCGTCAATTGAAGAAAGACATCCTCAAGAGTTGCTTGCCCAGTAGCGAGTGAGAACAAGGGTGCATTGGCTTCATGGAGGAAATTCACAACCGCACGCACCAATTCAGTGCTGGTCGGGGCCTCAACTACATAGGTGCCGCTTGCGGTCTCTCTGCACATCTCGGCGCTAACTCCGAGTGATTTCCAGAGAGTGTCGGTATCTAAACCTGGGGTGCTTGTAAATACGAGATCGGAACGCATTACCGCCCCCGTTAATTCGCCCGGGCTGCCCTCGGCAACGACACTTCCTTTATCAATAATTGCAATACGACCGCAGAGTGTCTCCGCCTCGGCAAGATTATGGGTTGTGAGGACAATCGTCACGCCTTGTTCTGAGAGTGCTTGGATTATCTCCCAAGTAGTTGCACGAGCTCGTGGGTCCATGCCGGCTGTGGGCTCGTCTAAGAAAAGCACTTCGGGCAGCCCAATTAGGGCCAATGCGAGATAGAGTCTTTGGTACTGGCCGCCTGAGAGCCTGCGTATAGGAGTCTTGGCTGAGTCATTGAGGCCCACCAAATCAAGGAGACGCCTTGGCTCGTCAGGAGACTCGTAGAACGCTGCATAAAGACGCAGCGTCTCTAATGGTTTTAGCCCGGGAGACAACCCTCCTGATTGAAGCATCACTCCGATGCGAGCCTTAAGGGCGTCGCCTTCGCTCCATGGATCAAGTCCTAGAACCTTTACGGCGCCGGAGTCAGGTCTTCTATAACCCTCCAAGATCTCAACAGTCGTTGTCTTGCCGGCACCATTGGGTCCGAGAATCCCAAATACCTCTCCGACTCCGATCTCAAGGTCGATGCCGTTAACCGCATTTCTAGATCCGTATTGCTTCTTGAGACCGCGGACGTGGATAGCGGTCGTACGCGTGTCAGTCATTGTTCTCGGCATTATGAACCGATAGTACCGGCCTATGGGTTACAAACATGGGTAATGCCGACTGCTATTCAATTAACGATCTCGCCAAGCTACGAAGAGCCCTAATTCCCCGAGAGCGTGGCGTGCTTCTTCGGTGATATCGACTTGAGAGAGGGCCTCCATACTCTCAGCAACTAGGCGCTTGATCGAAGCCTCGGCTGCATCTACTGCCCCCGTCTCGATGAGAAGCGTAGCGAGCAATTCGATCTCCTCATCATTTAGATCGGGGGCGCCGACGCGATCGAGAAGCTTGGCCTGTGAGGCATCTGCACGCTCGGAGGCATAGGCGATTAGCGGGGTTAATTTGCCCTCTCTCAGATCGTCGCCTACCGGTTTACCTGTAACCGCAGCATCTCCGAAGACTCCAAGGATGTCATCACGCATCTGAAAAGCTTCACCCAGGGGCAGACCAAAGGCAGATAGATCCGCCGCTAGCTCGTCATAGCGCCCGGCTAGGGCCGCCCCGAGATGTAGCGGTCGCTCTACGGTGTACTTCCCAGACTTGTACCACTCAATTCGCCTAGCCCTCTCAGCGTTGCGCTCCCCCGCAGCAGTTCCAAGCAGATCTAAATATTGGCCAACGCAGAGTTCGAGCCTTAGTTCATTATAAATTTCGCGTGTAGTTGGGGAGCAACCCGCCATAAGCCGATCGGCATATACAAATGCAAAGTCCCCAATGAGTATCGCTGCACCCTCACCAAATCGCCGCTCTTCACCATTCCACAAAGACTCGGCATGACGATTCATAAAATGACGGTGGACAGCCGGGAGATCTCGCCGTCTATCAGAGCCATCCATCACATCGTCATGAATCAAAGCGAAACTATGGAGCAACTCGAGTGCCGCTCCAGCATCGATCATTGCAGCGTCATCTGGTGACCCACCGGCACCAATGAATGACCAATGACAGAAGGCAGGGCGTAATCGTTTACCTCCAGCAATCACCAAATTTTTCAATGCTTCGATCGGCTCACGTAAATTGGCGTCGATTCTGCTCCAGCGCTCGATCTCCTCTGTGAGCAAAGCAACCACACGCGCCTCCGCAGCAGCCCCCGCCTCTAAAAGGCTGGGGGGCAATTTGGGGGTCTCCTGGCGCTCCATTGGATTGGCAGTTGTCTTATCTAGAGGCATGGTGCTTCAAGGATACGGCGAGTGGGCATATGTGCTCCGAATCTTGATGCGCGCTAAACAGACCGAATCCGTTGAGCCCGATGCACAGGGCTCGGATGGATAAGGTGAAGGGCGTGAGAAACCTATTAAATCCTGAGACGCTCGCGGCCCGTGCTGCGAATGTCGGCGAGGGTCAGGTGCCGCCTGAATTGACCCTCCGGCTTGGGGTCGAGATCCGAGGGCTCTGGATGTATACGGTCTCCTTCAAGGAAGGGCGTATCTCCGTATCAGAAGGCCTTGACTGCGATATCTCGGTTCACCTCGGGCAAGAGACAGCAATCGAGATCGCCAGCGGAAGAATGAATGCCCAACAGGCAATTGACTCTGGGAATCTGAAACTTGCCGGAGAACTCCGGATGATTCCGTTAGCCAAAGCACTCTCGACTCTTACTGCGCTACTAAGCGAACCAGGTATCGAATCTCCAGAAAAACTCCTCTAAAAAACCCTTCGTGCTGATTGGATTTACTAACTAAGCCTGAGAATCGCCAGCACCAAACCTCAAGACCGAGAACCTGTACCCTTTTATCTAGCAAACACGTTCTCTAGCAATAACGTTCGTAAAGATATTTACTCTTCCCAAATCGGAGACACCATGACAACCATCGATACGAATCCATCAATTGAAGATTTCAAGGCTGCTGCTACTGCGTTCTTAGACACGAAGTTTGAGCGCCGATCCGATGAAGCATTCGAATGGGGTAAAGGCGACGATCGAGTTGGGGTTCTAGAGGAGAAATCCCCCGATGAAGAGGCGATGGAGTTAGCCGCAGCCAAAGACTTTAAGGCGAGTGAATTTGATGCCGGCTTTGGCTGGATTACCGGTCCATCTGAGTATGGTGGGTCAGGACTCAGCGCAGGCCACGAGCGCGCATATAGGGAAATTTCTAGCCAGTATGCGACCCCCAATCAATCGATGTTTGGGATTGGGCTCGGTATGGTCGCCCCAACGATCCTTGCTCATGCAATTCCTGAGGTGCGTGAGCGATATTTGCGCTCAATGCATCGCGGCGACATAGTCGGCTGCCAACTCTTCTCGGAGCCCATCGCTGGATCTGACCTCGCAGGTATTCAAACAAAGGCTGTGCTTGATGGCGACGAGTGGATTGTTACAGGTCAGAAAGTCTGGACATCTGGTGCTCATTACTCTGATATTGGAGAGATCATTACGCGCACTGATCCGGAGAAGCCCAAGCATCGCGGACTAACCATGCTCCTCGTCGATATGCATGCCCCAGGGGTTGAGGTCCGCCCTCTGCGTCAGATGACCGGAGGTGCTTCCTTTAACGAGGTTTTCTTCAACGAAGTGCGGGTACCGACATCTCACCTGCTCGGTGATGTCGATGGCGGCTGGAGTGTTGCTCTCACTACTCTGATGAATGAGCGAGCGGCTATTGGTGGTGGCGGAGGCGGTGTCGGAACAATGAGCATGACACGCTTCATCGAGTTGGCGAAGTTCCTTGGATGCGCAGATGATCCGATTACTAGGCAGCGTTTATCTGACATATACATCCGAGGCAGTGTCGCAAGATTTACAAACCTAAGGGCGATGGCAAAAATCCGGCTCGGGCAACTCCCGGGTCCAGAAATGTCAATCGCGAAATTGGCGCTTACCGAGAATATGTCGCTCATCTCACAACTATTAGGTGAGATGCTCGGAGCGCGAATGATTGCGGATACTGGCGAATGGGGAACTTACGCGTGGAACGAGTTTGTTCTAGGAGTACCCGGAATGAGGATCGCCGGTGGCACCGATGAGGTAATGCGTAACATCGTTGGCGAGCGAGTGTTGGGTCTTCCAAAAGAGCCAAAGCCGGCTTAGGAAAGACTCGGAAGACGTGCAACCATTTGAACGCCTTAGGGCTATTGCACGTTGGACAAGGGGGCTCGACGAAGAGTCGCTTTTACTCGAGGCGATCGATTGCTTAGCCGACTTTGATGACGACCCTGCTGGGCTCGTCGTGGCATGCCGAAGATTGCTCTCCTATCACCCCTATTCGGCGAGGCTTTGGTGGGTATGTAGCCGGGTCATCGGCTCTATGGAGCCGCGCATGGTTGCGTGGGATACCTGGGATCAGATAAGGAATGACGCAACGGCTTCTTATCTTCACGACTGGATTGGGCACGGCTCTTTAGGGTCAGACGAACGGCCAGTGTTGAGTCTTGGTTGGTCACAGACCATGAGCTCTCTTGCAGAGATCTCTCTCGGGCGCGAAATCGTTGTAATGCGAACGGGTGACGACAACAACCTCAGCAGGTTGCTGCGAGAGGAGTCATTACCGATACGCGTAATTGGTGCAGTGGAGGTTGCAGCGCTTGATCCTGCCTGTGTGCTTCTACCAATAGTTGTTTCAGGCGGCGGAGAAGTTTTTGTAACGCCAAAAATATTTGAGTCCCTCAATCTGCTCTCCGAGATTCCCACTGTGGGGGTAGCCCCAATCGGTTGCGCCCTCTCGGAGAATGTAGTTAGAGCGTTTATCTCCAGCAACGAAGCACTGGACCTAAGGGATCTGCCCACCAGCGCTGCTACAACATTCGCAGGGCCAAGCGGGGTTGTATCGAGGGCGCAGTTGCAGCAACGCAGGGATGCGCCAGATGCTCCGGAACTTATTCGAGGTCTCGGCTAGGAGAGAGCAAGCAGAACTTGCAGACGTTTAGCGCTGCCTCGAAATGTCGTCAACTCTTTTTGAGAGTCTGCTCAGGCCGAGGCGATCGCACCAACCCTGAAAATCATTGCGCGGTCCGGTCCACATCCAATCGTCCACAACACTGCTAATAGCGTCATACCGCAGAGTCGCTAAATCGCGAAACAAAAGAGCCTCTTCAAAAGAAGTGTCGAGAGTCTCGGCGAGTCTTATAGCGCCTCTAACCTTCACCCTCCATTGTGACGGATCGCGCGGAATGTTCTCAAGGTGAAGATATTCTTGAAGTACAAGAGCTGATGACTTCGCACCCCATCCTTTCAAACCGGGGAAACCGTCTGCTGTGTCTCCGGTAAGCGCAAGCCAATCAGGGATCGATTCAGGGGAGACACCAAATTTTGCTCGGACCCCATCGGCATCACGTACCTCGCCCCTGCGCCGGTCAACCTGAACTATTCGATCGCCTTCTACGCACTGAGATAAATCTTTATCGGGGGTACACAAGTGAACCCGAGACACACGAGCATCGTTACCTGCTATTCGCGCCGCCGAGGCCATGGCATCGTCGGCTTCATACTCAGTCATCGCCAAAACGCATACTCCCAAAGAACTCAGAGCATCCTCGAGAATAGCGAACTGTAGAAATAATTCCTCTTCTAAACCCTCTCCGGTTTTGTACCCTGCGTACATCGCGTTACGGAAAGAGTCAACCGTATGGTCAGTAGCTACCGCAAGATGCGTAACCCCCTCGTCAAGCATCGTCACTACTGAGTTCAAGACACCGCGAACTGCTGCAATCTCAATCCCATCACGATCGATACTTGAGGGGAGCGCAAAGTGATGGCGAAACAGTTCGTAGGTTCCGTCGAGGAGGTGTACATCCATCACGCCATTATCCCCCACTGAATGTTGAGAGCAAGTTCTACAGTTTTGCGAAGACAGCCTCTGCTTCTGAGGCGGCCTGGGCGAAATCGTCGGGTGCCGTTGGCGGCGCGAATAAATACCCACTCAAGTGATCGCACCCAAGCTCCACCAAACGAGCAGCCTGGGACCTAGTCTCCACGCACTCAGCCGTGACACGAAATCCAAGGCCGTGCCCGAGACGTACCACAGCATTTGGAATAGCTGTTTCTCGGGGGCCCATGTCAACGGTGCTAACGAACGCTCGGTCAATCTTGAGAGTGTGGACAGGATGCACATGCAGATATCGAAGCGAGGAGAACCCAACACCGAAGTCATCTATGGCGATAGGAAAACCCCGACCAGCAAGGTCTGCAAACTCTCCACCTGCCTCTAATGCTTCATCGAGAAGCACGCGTTCGGTGAGTTCGACTCCAATTCGTGAAGCCTCGAGCCCGTTCGCTGCTGCGTAATTCGACATTCTCTCGCCGTATCCTGGGTGAGCGAGTTCCGCCGCACTCATATTTATCCATACGCGATCAATCGGGGTTCCGGAGTCATCCCACCCAGCTAGCTGTCGAGCAGCCTCGGCAGCGACCCAGTCGCCGAGTGGAACCACAAGCCCGGTTTCTTCAGCAACATCGATAAAGGAATCTGGATAAAGCAGTCCGCGTATCGGGTGACGCCATCTGACTAGCGCCTCAGCCTCTGATGCCCGACCAGTGCGGGTATCAACTATTGGCTGATAATGAATCTCGAGTTGACCCTCGAGAAGAGCAGATTTGAACTCAGACTCGATATGCATTTCATCACTAATACGATCACGCATTGCCTCGTCAAACAACGAGACTCTTGACCGGCCTGTACGCTTCGCTTCGTAGGAGGCCCGATCCGCGTTACGAATCAGTTCTTCAGGCTCACGTGAGGTAGAGGCGCATGCAACACCTATCGAGCAAGAGATATTTATGCTGCGGCCGGCCTTACGAATAGGTTCGTCAAGAGCTCTACGTGCCTGCTCCGCTATGACGATCGCCGCTTCAGCACTCGGAAGATGAGCGCAGATCAAGAACTCATCGCCTCCAAGTCGGGCCACTACGGCCTCTGCAGGGATAGCTCTCCGAATGCGAGATGCAACCTCTACAAGAACGTGATCCCCAATTGCGTGGCCTAGGGAATCATTGACACGCTTGAAGTGATCCAAATCAAGAAACATGACAGCAGTTACACCACCCACTCGCCGTTGCTGTGCGAGCGACCAAGCAATCCTGTCGGCGGCAAGTGCGCGATTAGGTAACCCAGTCAGTGGGTCGTGCAGCGCCATGCGCTCTAAGGCTTTCTGCGCCAAACGTCTCTCCGTAACATCCTGACTAACCACAACAACAGCCTCTCCGATAGAGAGGACTTGCTGATGAATCCACCGCTTCTCTCCACGAATCGAGATTGCAATCTCTTCATGAAATTGCCCAGCGCGTTCTACAGCATCGCCCCAGCGACCGATGAGATGAACAGCAGACTCCAAGAAAACCTCTGAGCAGAGTCGCCCAACCAGATCAGAGGCAGACCTCTTGAGCATCTCTGCGGCCGCTGAGTTCATAAACCTGAACTCAAAATCACGTATCGACCCATCAGCCGAACGCACTGCATCCCAGATTGAGAAGCCATCTGGGCTGACGGCCATGGCCTTTATGAATTGATCTGGCGTGGCGAGCATTCCCTCGCTAATCACCATTCGCTCACCGAGACGAGTGACCACAGCATCCATCTCTGAGGGGAGTGTCTGGCCCGAGTCTCTAGCACTCGGCTCTGGATTGCTCGGGTTCATTACTTGGGTCTCCAATAGAGAACTCATCAGCGAGACTCAATCCCACCGCTGCTTGCTGGTAACACTCTAGGGCCAGCACCACTAGTTATTCCCGGGCCTTAAGGGGTACTCAGAGCCAAGGAGCCTTGGCCAGGTAACTATCTAGGAGAACTCTTGGATGGTGGGGACTCGAAGGTAAAATATCAATGCCCAGCCTAGAAATTTGAAACCCTATAAGTCAGACCTAATAATTATGCAGTTATAACCTCTGCCCCTTGTGTTTCCCCACTCTAAGTGGTAGAAAAGGGGGGTTTTACGGGATCGTGGGGCATATCTAATGGGGGCGTTGTGGAGAACAGCCAAAAGAGGCTTAAGCGTTTCTCGAGATTGGGCATAGGCCTCGCGACTCTCGCTGGTACGGGAGCCATTCTTGTAGCCGCCAGTATCGCAGGCGCTTCTACTACTCCCGGCTCGCCAACATCGCCGGCTGCAGTCCCTGGCCCGAAGGTCGGAGAGGTGAAGCTCACATGGAGCGCACCCGCCGATTTGGGTGGTGGGCTCACAACCTACATGGTCGCCAGTGCACCTGTTGTCGGTGGAGTAACCGGCACCTTCTCTGCCGCAACACCAACTAACTCGGTTGCTCTGCGCGCAACTAAAACCTGCACCGAGACCTTTCCGAATATCTGTGCTTACAAAATCTCTGCAAAAAACTCTGCCGGGACTAGTGCCGCTAGTGCGGAGGCTCGAATTGTTTGGACAGTACCCTCGGCACCTCGCAGCTTGCGCGCAGTTAGCACAGACTTCTCTGACGTAGACCTTACGTGGAAAGCCCCTAGCCGCAGCGGCGGTCTCGCCCCAACTTTCTCGGTAGAGAAGCGAATAGATGGCGGGTCTTGGGTCGCAGTTTCTAGCGGTGAGGCAGGGCCTACATATACAGCTTCATCATCTTGCACCGGCGGGACTTCGTGTATGTACCGAGTGAAAGCTGTAAATGGTATTGGTGCAGGTCCATGGTCGAACTCGGCAGCGTTGCGCGTTACTCCTGGGGCGCCTAAAGATCTGGTTGTCTCTGTCAGCGCTAACCACCCGGAGACATCTGGGGCATCTGCGGGAGCCGCCGACACATTGGTCGAGTGGTCACCCCCAACCGTTGGGTTGGTTGATGACGACTACGACGTCCAGTCTTGTCTAAACCTCTGTAATTCAAATACAGGAACTTGGAGCGCGTCGACAAATGTTGTGATTGGTCCGACCCCGAACCTCGCCGATGAGTGCGGCGCTCTTCAAATCACCTGCTCATACAGAGTCCGCGCGACCAACACACGCGGCGGAGTTAGTTCATGGGTCTACCGCGCAATTTCTCCATTCTCCCCCACAGCAGTATCTGCCGCTACTGGCTCTGCCGAGAACCTCATCGATGTGACATTCAGTGGAGCAGCTGAGACCGGGGTAGGAGCAGCCTCGGATAGGTCCTATCGCTTCTATACCTGCGAGGCCTCCTGTGGTAGCAACGCTAACTGGAACACCGACCCTTCCGAAGAGATAACTCTTGACACGATCAGTGCATACCCCCACACAGCGACTATTGCGTGCACAGGTGGAATCAACTGCCTCGTTCGAATGCAGAGTGTCTATGCAGATTTCAATGGGAGCACGCTTACTGGCATTACATCCGCTGTGGGTGCACTGCTGCCTGGCGACCCGACGGGCACAACAGTGGTCACAGGATCAACCTCGGGGACAGTCAATGTTTCATGGAGCGCACCACCCATTCTCGGATCTCCAGCGCTAACTCACTACCAGACGCGTTACTCGGTTAATGCTGGCACATCGTTTACGGCTTGGTCTTCTACTGGTGGAACCGGAACGACGCGCACCATTACCTGTGGCGCGGGGAATACCTGCGATGTTGAGGTGCGTGCCGTCAATGCAATAGGAGAATCGGATTCGGACGCAGGGTCTGCAGATGCCGCCTCTGTTCCTGGCGCACCGACTGCAATGACAGTCGTTACAGGAATGAACTCGGGCGAAGTCGATGCCTCGTGGACTGATCCAGGAGATTTGGGGACTCCAGCCCTCAACGACTATGAAACCCGCTACTCCGTAAATGCAGGAACTACTTTTAGCGCTTGGTCCTCCAACGGCGGCACCGGCACTACTCGTACCATCTCCTGTGGGGCGGGGAATACCTGCATTGTCCAGGTACGCGCAGTGAACTTGATTGGGGCGTCGACATCAGACTCAGATACCGCTGCCGCGGCTAGCGCTCCGGGCGCACCGACTGGGTTTACTGCAGTACTCAACTCGGGCACCGGCGACGCTGACCTTGCCTGGACGGCGCCAGTACTCTCCCAGACAATCACTGACTATGAGTACATAGTTTCACTGGATGGCGGAACCACTTGGGGTTCTTGGATTTCCCTCGGTAGCACCTCAACTAGTGCCTCGTTCGCGGCGTGCTCTTCAACCTTGGCCGATACTTGTCATTATCAAGTACGAGCGATCAACTCCATAGGCAATGGAGCCGCCTCTTCGACAAGCGGTTTCAGTATTCCGTAGTCAAAATTTTTATTCGGTGAAGCGGTGCGCGTCCTTCGCTACGCCTAGTGTTGCCTCGAAATGAACACATCTGAGAATTCGCACGATTCAAAATCTGATTCTCATGAAGGATGGCGCGCAGAGTCGCTACCACTTCTCGCTGAGGCTGTAGCAGCGCTCAAAGGCGAGGACCGACCGGGGCAACGCGATTTGGCTACCGCTGTAACCGATGCCATCCGTATTGGGCACCACTTAGTCTCTGAGGCACCAACCGGTTCCGGGAAGAGCCTCGCCTACCTAGTGCCAGCAATCGCATCAGGTCTACGGGTAGTAGTAGCGACATCAACCATTGCCCTCCAGGATCAATTAATTGGGAAAGACCTCCCGCAATTGGCGAGTGCGACAGATATACGTTTCACAGCGACAGCATTAAAGGGCCGAGCCAACTATGTCTGCCTCTCAAAGATTCGTACAGCAGATGCACCTGAGACACTCTTCGATCAGCGCCCCGGCGATTCATTCGCTGAGGACTTAAAGACGGTACGAGACTTCAGCGAGGCCTCACCCACCGGGGACCGGGCCGAATTACCAGGATCCATTCCGGATGCATCATGGGCTGCATTCTCCTGCACTGGCCAAGAATGCCC
>JBAXPT010000048.1:0-11384 GCA_037132095.1 Actinomycetes bacterium | reverse complement strand
ATGGAGAGCTCCAATTAGAGACGATTCGTCGCCTCGATGAACTCCGCGTAGCGGGCGCACCCGTGATGATTCCGGTGCCTCGAAAAGCGCAGGACCATCGCATGCACACATATCTTGCACTGGCTATTGAGTATGGGGCAGACGTGATAAGGGTCCACGACGTCGAGGCTGCCTGCGATCTAGTGACTCTTCTAGGCGGAAAACTAGGGGATTTACAGGCCTAGCCACTAGTAATCGTGCTTCGCATGGGGCACTTTCGCTTAGGCGCCCTTGACAATGATTGGGGGAGGGGTAGATACTTTGGGTGGTTTGAGGCGGCGGAGAGTGCCCCAGACTCTGAATGAATTATTTAGCAAGACCAATGGAGTAAGACCGGTTGCGCAAGATATGAAGAGCAATGTTTCTGGCTAGAACTATCGGGTGGGGGATCTGATCATGATCGCAAGACTCTTGAAGTCACGACTTTTTGTTGGTGTCGCGAGTGCAGCAACTGCTCTTGCGCTGATCGGTGGGGTGGCCTACGCCAACACTCTGGTTCAGCCTTCGTCTAGTGATAAGTACTACGCGTGTTTCTCGAACACGGATTACTTAAAGGGCAAGATTTATCTAAATATGGCTCCACCGACGTGCCCTGCTGTCACCGACGTTGTGCGTTCTTGGGATGCGGTTAAAGGTGCTGTAGGAGCGACAGGTCCCTCCGGATCCAATGGAGTGGCTGGACCGACAGGGCCTGCTGGTGCGACTGGAAGCGCCGGGGATTCTTACAGGCCGATAAATCTCTGCTCGTCAATCCCCGGGCCCTCTATGAACTTCAGCACCTGTAATTTGGAGAACTATGATTGGCCGAACGCAAGACTCTCTAATACTTGGTTCGTAGATGCTCACCTTGAGCGAGCGGACCTTAGTCGTGCTCACTTAGCGGGTGCTGACTTTACTGCTGCGTGGCTCGGGGGCACTAATTTCGAAAAGGCAGACCTGACGGGTGCAAAACTGGATTATCTAAATACCTGGTTGCAGAGTTGTTCGCCAGATTCCTGCGTCAGTAGCGCAGATAAGTTGTCATTGCGTGACGCAAATGCTACTAACGCCACCCTCACCCATGCCGGACTTTATTATGCGAATCTTATAGGTGCCGATTTAACCGGTGCCGACTTGTCCCATGCAGACATACGTATTGTCTGGCTGGCCAATGCCAACCTGACCAATGCAAACCTGACCGGTGCTACAGGGACTCCTTTCTACCTCACTGGAACAATTTTCAACAATACGATCTGCCCGACCGGAGTTAATAGCGATAACAATAATGGCCCGTTCTTTGACTGCTCTGGCCAATGGTTATAACAATACGCTCCCTGAGAATCTAGCTACGGCGAGTTAGAGAACGATTGCGAGTCTGCGGTTAGTTGCATCAAGCACTGCTCGCGCGATTGCAGCTGCCTCATCGCGTCGGCGAACTACCGCTGAGCCGGAGAGCAGATGCTCTGCAGAGGTGAGCACAAATGCAACGGTTACTACCGCTACATCCTCGGTGCCGACTCTAAGAATCTGTGCTGTATCAACGTCGCAGCACTCGGCGGCGGGGAGCAACTGACGTAGTGCATCGATTGTTGCAGCGGCGACAAGGCGATGGCGCGCACTCGATGCAACCGATCCCTCTGCAAAGCCAATTGCTTCACGGTCTTGATTGACGAGTGTGACGCGTACGAGTGAACGCAGACCATTCGCCTCTGCTGCTACATGGCGAAGCGTTGTGCGGTCGCTAAGGCGTACCGGGTTCTCGAGAGCCTCAGGTGAAACCGAGGCGATGCCACCTGAACGGCTTCCTCCAGTCTCTCCACCGAGTTGAACAACGGAGACAATGCGGCGGTCTAACTCGATTCCAAATGAGGCGAGAGCTACGGACTGAATGTCACGCACAACCTGCTTAGGGTGCTTTGCTCCTTGAGCCAGAATGTGGACCTCAGTGGGGCGACCTACACGGTCAGTGACGATCCGGGCGGCGGATACCTCAGCGAGGCGGCAGAGCTCGCGCTCAAGCTCAAGTATCTCGTCCTGGATCGGGTCGCCGGTCCCTGGTTCATCGTGGCTGGGCATAGCAGCAGTCTCCTCGGAGTAGTCATCTGCCCAATCATCCATATCGGGAGGATACGGCGACTCCGAGGCGGCAGCGTGTCAATCCCACAGGATGCAGATCATTTCCCGATAGAGGGTGGTGGCATTATGCGGCGATATGTCGCGCTGAGTGGTGATAGATCAGAATTTCTCGCTCGGAGAACCGCGATTGCCATGGTATTCCCATGTTGCTGGTGTTACGGTTGTGGTTCCTGTTACTCATTGTGAGAATTGAGGCAGGAGAGTTTCGAGTCATTTGGAGGCCTCTCGGTCGGGAGGGTGCCAGCTGATTTGAGGCTGCGCTTCATCCAGTTGTGATGTGAAGTTGAAGGAATCGAAGGGAGCATTAGAGGGAGAGATAAATCCAAGACAGAGACGGCAGAGTCTCGGCACACGAAGCAGGACGTGAGAGTCCCGAGCGGAGCGTTTACCTCTAGGTCATTAGCGGAACCTAGAGAGATAAATCGTGAAGGGGGAATCTCCAAATGAAGAAGTCTTTCGTTCGAGTCACATTGCTCGTCTCGAGTGCGGCTGCTCTACTGCTTAGCGGTGGCGCAGGCATGGGTTGGAAGTAACCCGGGCTGATAGTAAATCGCCGAGGCTTTGCCGCCTCTGTCTTGGAAGTAAGTAACGAACCCCCTAGCAATCCTTATGCAGATAATTCAACGTCAGCAGCACTCAGCCGACTCCCTTCTCGGAGATCAGGTGAAGAGTCGAGCCATCGACAGCCTCACTGTTTTCTGTCTTGGATTAGGCGCATTGACCATTGCAATCGCAGCCGTGCTCGCACGGAATTCGCCTCTCCCCGATGCAGCCCCGTTGCTCGTCTTCGCTGCCCTCTTTGCTCTAGCTGAGAATCAGGTTGCAGTTCTCCCGAATCGGGCTAGTGCTAGCGCCTCATTCATGCTTGCAATGGCTGCGATTGTTGCTTTCCAAGGACAGGGGCCGCTCCTAGGTGCGTTGATTGTTGGTCTCGCTGGAGGGCTCTACTGGCCACATTTGCGCAGCGGCGACTGGCGCAAAATTCTCTTCAATAGCTCCAACTTCGCTCTTAGTTCTTGCGCTGCTGCCGCTGCATTTACACCGATTGTGCATGGCTCAGGCGAGCGAGCCTCCACCGTCTTGCTACTTGCTTCAGTGCCGGCAGCCCTGGCATTTAGCCTTGTGAACCTTCTCCTCCTTGGTGCAGTTGTCGCAATCTCAACAGAGACGAGCTACGCCGCAGTGCTGCGCGAACTGCGTCCGCGCATTGTCCAGATACTTCCCTTCGCATTGCTCGGCGTGTTCATGGGGCGTCTCTACCTTGATTACGGCGCTGTGATCATCCCGCTCTTCGTTGTTCCAATCCTTGTGGCGCGTCAAGCGTTTGCATCATTCCTTGCACTCAAGGATTCTCACCAGGCGACTGTTCGCATTCTCATTGGAGCGCTAGAGGCGAAAGATCCGTATACCGCTGGGCATGCCGAGCGCGTTGCCGATTACGCAGTGATGATTGGTAGAGAGATGCGGTTTAATACAGCGCGCATCGAGAGGCTTCGTTTTGCTGCTCTTATGCATGACGTGGGCAAACTTGTGGTGCCGAATCACCTTCTAAATAAGCCTGGCAAACTCACAGCCGAGGAGTTTGACATCGTTCGCAGCCATGAGGCTGTCTCAGTTGAGATTCTTACTCGCATTGATTTCCTTAAGCCCGTTGCCCCGTCTGCAACTAGTGAGGCCCACTCAATGTCGGAGGGAGCCGATGACAGTGCCCGTCCGATCGAGCCATTCATTGTTGCAGTGGCCGACGCGTACGATGCAATGACCTCAACTCGCTCATACCGCAAGGCGCTTCCCCAGGAAGTTGCTTTCGAGGAGCTCCGCAAGAACGCGGGAAAGCAGTTCAATGCTGAGGTCGTCGAGTCCCTCATCGGAGCACTGACGCGATCTGGTGCTCAGCACGGGGCAGGCTTTGAGGAAGAGCCGCACGAGTTTGCTGTAGAGCCTCCAACAGCGGGGACTGGTTCTGCAGGATTAGGCGACCTTGCAGATACGCAGGCTGCAGGCTCGCCTGCAACCGCTCAAGATCAAGCATCGATGGCCGCTAACCGTATAAACGGAGCAGCCAGAGGTCGCGAATTGATGCGCGAGAACTCCACCGAAGGAGCCTCTCGATGAGTGCTGTAACCGCTGTTCATTCCGTAATCCAGATTGGCCGCCCGGAGTCGATGTCTAGGCGCACGCGAATCGCTGTTCCGCTAATGCTCGGCGCAGTCGCTATGGGTGTGGTTGAACTCGTGGACACACAAGGTCCGTGGCTCGTACTCGTATTCTTAGGGAGCGCAATAGCGGCAGGAGAGATCCTAAATCTGCGCCCCTCTGGTCGTGTAGCGCTGCCTCTCTCGTATGCATTCTTTCTAGTTGTGGTGCGTGCTGGTACCCCCGCAGAGGTCATCGTTACAATCGTCGTTGCGCTTGGTCTCGCATTTATTCTCAGCCCCGAGCCCACACTTTGGCGACGCATCTATACAACATCCGTGAGGCTTGCAGCGATCTTGGCTGCACTCATTACTTATCGGCTAGTTCTCGATCACGGCGGGTTCGCTGATCAACGTTGGCTCGTTCTCCTTGCCCTTGTACTGGCAGGTGTAGCGGAGATCGTTGTCTCTGATGGGTTAATAGCGCTATCTGCTCGCCAAGCTAATTTTGCAACCCACGGGCGCACCGCCGACCTAGCGATCATCACAACCGGCGCTCTCATGGCAATCTCGTATAACGGGATCGAGGGTCGCGCCGGGATGGGCCTCTGGGGCCCCGTCCTCTTTGCAATTCCGTTACTCGCAGCGTGGTTTGCATTCGAACAAGTTGTAGCGATTCGTAGAACCCATGATCAGACCATCGCTGCGCTCTCACTTGTCCCCGAGTTAGCTGGGATCGTTCGCCCAGGTCACGCGACTCGAGTGGCGGGCCTCTCCCAGCGTCTCGGATCTGAATTAGGGCTAGGGGGCGATCAACTCTCAGCCCTACAGAGCGCCGCTCTCCTGCACCACCTAGGGCATCTATGTCTTGATTTCGGCGACCCGAGTGGCGCACCGGTTCACGAGGCCGATGTGGCTACAAAGGGTGCAGAGATTCTGCGTCAGACGGAAGAACTTACGCCATCGGCAGCGATCCTCGACGGTACAGACGGAACCATCGCGAGCGACATTCTTCGCGTCGCAAGCGCGTACGACGAGATATCAAATGGAGACGAGACTCTGCGAGACTCGGCCATTGAGGAGCTCCATCGAGGACTCGGTTACTCCTACGATGTAAGGGTTCTTGCTGCCCTAGAGCGCATCTGACGCCTGCTCCCTCGGTAACAAATCTCGATTAAACCGACGGCGATAATTATGTCGCCGAACGAAATTGATGTGCGAAGCGGCGGGATCACAATCTGGTCAGAGAGGATCGTCGCTATGTCGTCGCTGCGTTCGGGGCGATGCTTAACTGTCTCCACTGCAGCATGCCCGACAGGCGCTTGGTATGGCATCCCAAGATTGAGCGAGATTACTAATGCGTTTAGCGCTATCCCCACTGCAATGACGAGCATTCCGTCGATTCGCAGGTTCGCGGCGCAGAATCCAAGCAGCATCACGTAGGAGAGGATCAGGAGCCCAGCACCTAGGTAGTCGCCGCGCCCAGACGGAAGAGTTATCCACTCGAGGCCAGCTTGAATTGCGACGCCTAGAAATAGGAGAACGAGCCGCTTAAAGGGGAGTTCTGTGATGCGAGAGAGTTGTCCGTGTGTAGCAAAGGAGATACCGAGAGCAAGGAGGAGAGTGATGGCGGTAAAGAGCACCCCCATACGTTACGGCCCATACGCGGCATCAAGGTGTCTTAAGCCTCTACGATGCCAAGGTGCTTGAAAAACCTCCTCTCGGTGACTCTGAGGTCGCCTACTCCGTCGAGAATGGCGTTGCCCGGATAACAATTGACCGCCCCTGGCGGCGCAATGCAATGTCTTTCGCAGTGATGCAGGGCTTAAGAGATGCTCTCGCTCGCGCGAAGGGAGACGAAGCCGTGAGGGTCGTCGTCCTCACAGGCGCGGGGGATAGAGCATTCTGCACAGGCGCAGATCTCGACGCGATCGCGGGCGTAGGGGAGGAAGCAGACGCGAAGCGAGGGGTTTTGGTTGGGCTATTCCAAGACCTCTGGGCTCTCGGTAAGCCCACAATCGCGCGGGTGCGCGGATACGCGCTTGCTGGCGGAATGGGGCTCGCTCTCTGCTGCGACTTTGTAATCGCTGCCGATGATGCGCAGTTTGGTACGCCAGAGGTAAATGTTGGGCTCTGGCCGTACATCGTTACTGTTCCGATGCTGCGTTCGATGCCTCCTCGCAAGGTCCTAGAACTTCAGATGACTGGGCGGCGAGTTGGGGCAGTAGAGGCACTTGCTATTGGGTTCGTTAACGAAGTCGTTACTGTCGCCAACCTCGATGAGCGGGTAGATGAACTCGCCGCTGAACTCGCCTCTAAGTCGCCGCTTGTTCTGCGATTGGGGCGTGACGCGTTTTATCAAGCGCTAGAGATGGATAGCGACCCGGCTCTTGAGTACCTGCATAACAAACTCAACGAGCACACGCAGATTGCAGATGCAGCAGAGGGCATCGCAGCATTCGCCGAGAAGCGCCCCCCAATGTGGACAGGGCGCTGACGCCGGACGCATTACTTGAGCGCGGGTTTCTCTAAATCGCGGCGCTAGGGTGCGGGTCCATGGCTGAGATTCGTGCTGAGATCACCGCAAGCGTATGGAAGGTCGTCGTAGATGAGGGCCAGGCTGTTGCAGAGGGCGACGAGATCGCAATTCTTGAGTCCATGAAGATGGAGATCCCTGTGATTACGGAGGTACCGGGAATCGTGCGAGAGATACATGTAGAGGCCGGACAGACGGTACGCGAAGGCGACCTCATAGCAATCATCTCAGAGACATGATGCGTTTCGAGATCATCGACAGGGTTGCGGTCCTAACCCTTGATCGCCAAGAGCGACGCAATGCGTTGAACGCTGAGATCTGTGACGAGATACGCGCGCACTTCACGAGTGTTGCTGGTGTCGGCGGAGAGCGCGTCAATGGTGTCGGCGCAATTGTCATCGCTGCAGAGGGGAGTGCGTTCTGCGCTGGAGCAGATCTAGTGCTCAGGGCTGCTGACGTCTCTGACGGTGGAGGTATTCAGCCTGGAGGAAATGATTCCTTCCGTCCGGCGTTTGAGCGACTTCTCTACTGCATCGTTGAGCATCCGCTCCCAGTATTCGCAGCGATAAACGGCCCCTGTATGGGCGCGGGAATGCAGCTGGCGGTTGGGTGCGACTTCAGGGTTGCCTCGCCGAGAGCAATCTTCTCGATCCCTGCATCAAAACTTGGGATTGTGCTCTCAGCCGCGAACATTTCACGCCTGAGCCGCCTAGTTGGTCCGTCTATGTCACGAGACCTTTTGCTTGCTTCGCGTTCACTCAATGTCGATGAGGCGGAGCGTGCTGGTTTAGTAAATCGTCGTGCCGATGATGTTCGCGATTTTACAATCGCATGGGCAGACGAGGTTGCACGCCTGGCCCCCATAACGGTTCACGGGCACAAGCGAGCACTGCATCTAATCGAGACGGGGTTGTCTCAGGATGGCATTGCAGAGTTAAAGGCCTTGGAGGAGACTGCCTTCATGAGCAGCGATCTTCAAGAAGGGCTCGAGGCGTTTGCGCAGAAACGACCGCCGGAGTTCACAGGTAAATAGTGTAAATAAAGCCTTTTTTGCCGAGTGGTCAGTAGTTTCCCGGTAGAGCTCGGTCTACGTAGCCAAACCAAATAAAGCAGACAATCGCGAAAGGAATAAACCCTCCAAAGCGAACCTGCCAGATGCGGCGCTTCCTAAATGCCCCCCACCAGCCGAGGCCAACTGCAAGAGTCGCGAATCCCCAGATCACTGCGCCGCGATTATCGACCTTCCCGTGTGCACCATCAAGACTTGAAGTCACCGGTTCTGGTTGCGTAATAGAAGGATCCCTTATAGGAGCACTCGACGCGGGCACAAGTTTTGCGTGCACAACCAATCGACGTGAAGCCGAGAAACGTGGGTGGCATGTCGTGAGGGTAAGAGTCGCCGTTGGGGTCGCGTCAAGAACACTCAACTCTGTTGGCCTGACAATGATTGTCTCGGTGACGCTGTATCGATACTCTCCTGTAGCGGTTCGAATCTGAATCAGATTTCCAGGTCTCAGTTCATCGAGTCGACCAAATGGTGCTCCGTAGGTTGTGCGGTGACCTGCAATTGCTGCGTTGCCTAACTCGCCAGGGAGCGGAGTATTGGGATAATGACCAGGGCCCTTGCGAAGGTCCGCGCGCCTCACGCCCTGTACAACCGCGTGCTCTACTCCAATACTTGGAATGCTGATGATGGCAATCGCGTCACCACTCGGGATCGGGAGCGGCTTTGATTCTGGGGGCGATGGGTCGCCGTTCGTGGTGGTTGTTGTCTTGAGGCCCTTAGCAAAGTCCTGTTTCAGAGAGTCTTGGGCTTTGGCTTCGTAGACTCCGGTGCCCCAGAGTTGATAGGCGGCAAAAGACAGCGTAAGCAGCCCAATGGTCACAAGGACCCTGCCTATTGCTCCAATGACTCTCATCACATCCTTGAGCCTAGGGGGAGACTTGGTTTAGGCGGTGGGTTCGCCTGTGACCACTACGCGTCCGTAGCCTTGAGGGCGGTGCCGAATGTTCTCCAACTCCGTGAAGCCGTCTGCCTACTCGGGCGGTTCCCTGCACTCGCCGGACTCGATCTAGATCTCGATGCCGGCGGGATAACTCTGCTGTCCGGCCCCAACGGCGCGGGCAAGACCACGCTCCTTCGCCTGCTTGCAGGGCTGGTGCCGCTGCACTCTGGAACCGGCAGCGTATTGGGCTTCGATCTAAATACTGATCGGGTTAGTCACCGTCGGCGTCTTGCACTCGTCGGGCATGACACGTTCTGTTACGACGACCTAACGGTGCGCGAGAACCTCATCTTCTCAGCTAAAGCGTCTGGGCGTAAAGCAGCAATGGGGGAGAGCGCAATGGAGCGCTTAGGGCTCTCACCTGTAGCGGGGGTGCTTCACTCAAGGTTGTCGGCAGGGCAGCGCAGACGACTTGCTCTCGCCGCTGCGTTTGGGCGCGACCCAGAGTTACTTCTCTTGGATGAGCCTCATGCTGGCTTGGATACCGAGGGTCGCGAGATACTTGATGAGATTCTGCGTGAGACAGATGCCACCGGGCGAACAGTCATAATTGCGAGTCACGAGTTAGAGCGCACACGCGCACTCTCTAATAGGGAGTTCTCAATTCGAGGCGGGCGCGCGTACTTGGTCGAGCAAGCATGAACGCGTTCTCCGAGATAAAACTCATCGCTGGTAAGGATCTACGTATAGAGATGCGCTCTCGAATACTGCTCTCTCAGGTACTGCCATTCGGGGCGATTGTGGTCCTGCTATTTGCCTTCGCTCTTGACCCCGATCGCGGAATCCTTACTCGGGTTGCCCCTGGATTGTTCTGGATCACGGTTCTCTTGGCTGCGCTATTGGCAATTGGGCGTGCCTTCTCAATTGAGCAGCAGCACGGCGCTCGCGATGGGCTCAGGCTCGCCGGGCTAGACGGGTCATCAGTATTTATCGGTAAGGCGATCGCGATTGCAGTTCAACTCGTGATTCTGGAGGCCGTGCTCGGGTTGACCGTCGTCGTTCTGTACGGGGTTGAGGTACATGGCGTGGTTGTATTGGTAGCAACGGCCACAGCCGCCACTATTGGGCTCGCTGCTGCCGGTACGTTGTACGGAGTACTCGCTGCTGGATTGCGAGCACGTGAGACCCTGCTTCCGTTGCTACTGCTCCCCGTATTGGCACCGGTAATGCTCGGCGCAACCCGCGCCTTCGAGGATGGCCTCGAGGGAGTCCCGGGCGATGCTTGGCCCTGGGTCGCATTGCTTACAGTCTTTGCACTTTTATATACAGGAGTTGGCATGCTTGCCTTTGGCCCATTGTGGGAGGACACATGAGCGAGAAGAGACTGAATAACGATGATCGCTCGGCCTTACTCCCGCGTGCCGTTGGGCGTGTTGTTGATGCCCTCACACTTGTCTCAATCGGGGCGTTGACCTTCTTTGGTCTATGGGCGTCGCCGGCCGATGTCGTTCAGGGCGATGCGCAGCGGATTATGTATTTACATGTTCCCGCTGCATGGGCTGCATACGTTGCATTCGGCATCACAACACTCGCGTCGCTGCTCTGGTTATGGCCGCGCACTCGTTCTGCGGTCTGGGATCGCGTCGCTGGAGCCTCTGCGGAGATAGGGCTTATTTTTACTGGCCTTACGCTTCTTCTTGGCTCGCTCTGGGGTCGCCCAGTCTGGGGAGTTTGGTGGGCATGGGACGCTCGACTCGTCTCCACTGCGGTCCTTTTCTTCCTCTACCTTGGTTATCTCGCAATTAGAGCAGTGCCGGCCGAGCCAATCGTGCGCGCTCGCCGCAGTGCAATTACTGCTGTGATTGTCTTTATTGATGTACCTATCGTCCATTTCTCTGTTAACTGGTGGCGAACACTCCACCAAAAGGCGACGGTCTTTAATCCAGAGTTGAATCCTGAGATCCATGGCGTTATGGCTCTAACACTCTGGATTGGTGTAGTTGCATTCACACTTCTCTACGTATCGCTAATGAACCGTAGATATCAACTCGCCTATCTTGAGGAAGGGCTTGAGGAGACTGCACTAGATGCCGCCATTCTTCAGAGATCTGGGGGTGTTAAATGACCGATGCAGGATTTGTGATTGCATCCTGGGTAATCACCGCTTTAGTGCTTGGTGGGTATGTGCTGCGCATCGCACTGCGCACGGCAGTTGCTCGCGGAGAGAAAACATTATTTAGGCCTGATGCTCCAGATGCTCCAAAGGCTCCAATGTCAGAGAACGGTGTCCATCAGTGAAGGGTCGTCGCGCTTGGGTAGCAATCGGAATCTGCGCGGTGGCGGTGATCGCCATTATCGGGCTAGCCGTACAACTATCTGGGAACGTCGTTTATTACCGAACCGTCTCAGAGGCTGTAAAGATTCGTAGTTCTCAGGCGCGTTTTAGGCTCGCCGGAGCTGTTGTCCCGGGGACAATTTCTGAGACGGGTAGCGGTGTGCGCTTTGAGGTTACAGACGGTAAGAAGACCGTCACTATTAACCATCGGGGAGACCCGCCCCAACTCTTTAAGCCAGGTGCACCGGTTCTCTGCGAGGGCGCATGGGGTGCCGCAA
>JBAXPT010000047.1:0-11385 GCA_037132095.1 Actinomycetes bacterium | reverse complement strand
TGCCACTAGGAGCGCGCACAATTGCATCTGTGGGATAGAGGCGCTTGGGAATCTTGTACCCAGCGACATGTTCTCTACAGTGAGTAGCCAACTCCTCAAGGGTGGCGCTGGTACCAGTGCGGAACTGAACTACCGCTGCGACTGCCTCTCCCCATCGCTCATCGGGGACACCAACAACAAGGCAATCGAAGACCGAAGGGTGAGCCTTGAGCGCGCCCTCAACCTCCTCGGGGTAGACCTTCTCGCCACCAGTATTAATCATGATTGAGCCGCGACCAAGGAGTGTGATCTGGCCGTCTTCTTCAACCTTCGCGAAGTCGCCAGGCACGGAGTAACGACGACCATTAACAACTGGGAATACGAGTGCCGTGCGCTCAGGATCCTTGTAGTACCCGAGGGGGATATTTCCGGTACGCGCAATGCGCCCAACATCCCCGGAGCCGGGCACTACCTCGTTGTACTCCTCATCAATAACGATCGAGTCGCGAGAGGCCTTCACCGTTGCTGGCCCACCATGAGCCTCCTCGCCGGGGACAGCGATCTTGATTCCATTCATGCCGGTCTCGGTAGCCCCAACGGAGTCGACAACAAGGAGATTGGGCAGCAGCGCCATGATCTGCTCCTTGATGGACTGAGAGAAAATAGCTGCACTAGACCCGATTGAGAAGAGGGAGGTGAGGTCGTATTTGCTAATGCTCTCTTGAAGCGAGTCTGCGAGCGGGCGCGCCATCGCGTCGCCTGTGATACCTAGAACATTTACGCGTTCACGATCTACAATGCTCCACGCCTCGTCCGCGTCAAACTTGCGAACCAACACGGTTGTGTCCCCATGAATAAAACCGCGGATCGTGCTGACTTGCCCGGCACCATGCATAAGCGGCGCTATCGGGAAGAAGACGATTGGCCCTGCCCCAGCAGCGCATTTTTCGCTTAGTTCTTCAGGTCGCTCGACCTTCTCATTCGTGTAGGCATCGATTCCTCCACAGAGCGAGTAGAAAATGTCCTCTTGGCGCCACATGACGCCCTTAGGCATACCCGTGGTGCCACCGGTGTAAATCATGTGTATGTCATCACCGCTGCGAGCACCAAAATCGCGTGTAGGCGGCTGCGCGTTTCGCGCCGACAAATAGTCGACGACCACGACGCCCTCAATGCCTTCGAGTCCATCCATAGCGGCTCCGCTGCCGTCTTCAGCAATAACAATATGCTTCAAGAGTGGAAGCTCATTAATAATTGCTGCAACTCGAGGCACAAACTCACGCTGCACGACAAGCGCTTTTAGGTCTGCGTTGTCGAATAGGTATCGAAGCTCGTTCTCAACATAACGAAAGTTAATGTTGACCGGAACAGCTCGCATTTTGTAGAGAGCCGCCATTGACTCCACCCACTCCACACCGTTATATGCATAGATACCTACGTGCTCTCCGTACTTGATGCCGGCAGCCTGGAAGTGGTGAGCCATCTGGTTAGAGCGAGCCTCTAGCTCGGCAAAGGTGAGGCGCGTCTCCTCAAAAATAAGCGCAGTCCGATCTGGAACTACATCAACCACGGCCTCAAGCATGTCTGCAAAGTTAAAATTCATGGGGCAGACTGTAGAACACGTTCTCCGCTTTGTGGAGTAGCGGAGCCGAGGATGAGGACCTCAAGGGAGCACCGAGCCGCCTCGCCCCTGCAGTTGGGCTGAGGCAACGTCAATTCACGGTACGATTCCAAGGCTCCATCCGCTTTTTGGGGGATTCTCAAACATATGGCCATTTCCGATAAGCAAGAAAGCAACCTAGGGAACACTCAGGAGTCCGCCGGTACGACTGGTCGCCCAGAGAGGTCTAAAGCATCGGCTTGGCTTAGGGCCGTGCGCCCAAAGCAGTGGATCAAGAACCTCCTCGTCTTTGCAGCTCCAGGCGCCGCAGGGGTACTCGCTAATCGCAGAGATCTTCAAGAGGCCCTCATAGCGTTCATTGCCTTCTGTCTTGCGGCCTCCGGCACCTACTTATTAAATGATGCCTCCGACGTGGAGTCAGACCGACTGCACCCAACCAAGCGCAGGCGCCCCATTGCTGCAGGGGAGATCGGCGTAATACCAGCGAAGATCGCCGGAGCACTTCTCCTTGTTGGTGGGGTTGCGTTTGGGGGCCTCACAGGCTGGCGGTTACCGGTTGTTGTAGCCGCTTATGTGGTTCTCACGACTTCGTACTCGCTCTGGGGAAAGCGCGTTGCAGTACTTGACCTTGCAATGGTCGCCGCAGGCTTTGTACTTAGAACAGTCGCTGGCGCTGTAGCGGTCGATGTACCGATCTCAGTTTGGTTCTTCATCGTTGCTTCCTTTGGATCTCTGTTTGTAGTAGCCGGTAAGCGCTACTCCGAGATGGTTGAACTCGGCGACGAGAGCGAGACCGTTCGCAGCACGCTCGGCGTGTATACCGCTTCATATCTTGCATATGTTCGCTCGGTCTCAACCGCAGTTACTTTGGTCGCATATGCGCTCTGGGCATTCGAGAAAGTTGGAGATAACGGCGGTTTTCCTTGGTACGAAATCTCAATTATTCCTTTTGTTCTCGTGCTACTCCGCTATGCATTTATTATCGACTTAGGTAAGGCGGGAGCGCCCGAGGAGGTTATTCTCCACGACAGGGCCCTTCAAGGATTTGGATTACTCTGGGGGGCGACAATCGGCATAGGAGTACTTCTAGGTGGCTAAATTTAAGCGCGGCGCTGACTCGCTTCTCGCAGGTTGGGGCGGCACTGGGGCAACCCGAGCCGAGGTTGTTCATCCGCTCTCAGAGATGCAAATCGCTGAGATCCTTAAGCAGCGACCCGAGCGCGGAGTTATAGCGCGAGGCCTCGGCCGCGCCTATGGAGATGCAGCCTTAAACTCAGGCGGGATTGTCTTGGATGCAACTGCGTTGAGTGGGGTGCGCAACCTCGACGAGGAGAACGGCGTAGTCACAGTTGCAGCAGGGACAAGCCTTGAAGATCTAATGCGCTGGCTCCTACCTGCGGGCTGGTTTGTTCCCGTTACTCCAGGCACTCGAGTGGTGACCGTCGGTGGCGCAATCGCGTCAGACATCCACGGCAAGAACCACCACGCTGACGGCACTTTTGGTAACCACGTTCTCTCGATGACCCTCATTGATGGAACCGGTACAACGCGCCACCTCTCCCCCGCTGATACCCCCAAAGAATTCTGGGCAACTACCGGCGGGATGGGTCTCACCGGAGTGATCACCGAGGCAACATTTAGGCTAATTCCAGTAGAGACATCATCCATGCGCGTCGATACAGAGCGAGCCAGCAACCTCGATGATCTAATGACACGAATGTCTGATCGCGACGACGAGTACCGATACTCCGTCGCGTGGATCGACTGCCTCGCTACTGGAAAATCAATGGGGAGAGGAATTCTTGACCGAGGCGAACACGCCCTACTCTCAGAGCTGCCTGGTAACAAGCGTCGAAATCCGCTCGCTTTCTCATCCCATGCGGTCGTCACAGCGCCCCCGATATTCCCGTCCGGGCTCGTGAATCGCTGGACTGTACGCGCCTTTAATGAACTCTGGTTTAGAAAAACAAGGAGCGACCATCAAGGTGCTATCCACTCCATCGGTCAGTTCTTTCACCCGCTCGATTTAGTAACCGACTGGAACCGCCTTTATGGGTCAAGAGGATTTGTTCAGTACCAGTTCTGTGTACCTTTCGGGGCTGAACGCGCAGTACAAACAGCGGTAGAGCGCCTAAGTCTCTCCGGAGCAGCATCATTCCTTGCGGTTCTAAAGCGATTTGGACCAGCAAACCCTGGCCCGCTTTCATTCCCTCAGCCTGGCTGGACTCTGGCGCTCGATATTCCAGTTGGAGATTCCGGACTCTCGGGGTTGCTAGACGGGCTAGATGATCTAGTCCTTGATAATGGCGGCAGCGTATATCTCGCGAAGGATGGACGAGTTCGGAGAGGCCACCTTGAGGGGATGTACCCTCGCCTCAACGAATGGCGAGAGACAGTCGCAACGATGAACCCGGACGGGGTTATTCAATCCGACCTTGCCCGGCGCTTAGGGCTCTAAACCCGACTGTGGTCGGCCAGATCGAAAGGCTTTAGATGAAGGATTCATTAGGGGGCGTGCAGACTGTCCTTGTACTCGGAGGCGGATCGGAGATTGGCCTAGCAACCGCACGCAGACTTGTAGCGGATCGGACACGCACCGTCATTCTCGCAGGTCGCGACACGGAAGCTCTCCGGAGTGGAGCAGATGAGTTGCGCAGACTCGGAGCAACACAAGTTGAGGTAATGCAATTTGATGCGCTTCATCGTGACTCGCACCAGAGCTTTATTGACGAGTGCTGGAGCACGGTCGGAGACATCGACCTAGTGCTCTTCGCGTTCGGAGTATTGGGCGATCAAAACGTCGCGGAGCATGATTCTAAGGAAGCTTTGAGAATTATTGACTCCAATTTTATTGGAGCGGTCTCACTTCTCATTGGCTCAGCTGAGAAACTTAAGGCGCAGGGCCACGGCTCCATTGTGGTTCTCTCATCAGTCGCAGGAGAGCGCTCTCGCAGATCTAATTTCGTCTACGGTGCCAGCAAAGCAGGGCTTGACGCATTCTCCCAAGGACTTGGAGATTCGTTGATCGGAACCGGTGTGCATGTACTCATCGTGAGGCCTGGGTTTGTTCACACCAAGATGACCGAAGGCTTAGATGCAGCACCACTCTCCACGACTCCAGAGGCGGTGGCAGAGGCAATCTTTGATGGCATAGCAAAAGGCCGAGAGATCGTATGGGTACCCGCTGCCCTGCGCGGAGTGATGTCCGGGCTACGCCACGTTCCCCGCCCCTTGTTTCGCCGCCTCCCGATATAGCGGCACTTAGTAGCACCTGAGGATTCCGAGGATGGCTGAGGGTGACTGAGGATGAGTAAGGAAGGTAAGAGAAATATCGCTGTATTCGACTTCGATGGAACGATTACGCAACGCGACACCCTCGCACCCTTCCTGCTCAAGTTCGCAGGGATTACCCGTTTACTCACCTCGGCACTACGCCACGCACCAGGGATGGTAAGCGCTGCCATTGGAGTCGGTGATCGTGATGCGGCGAAAGAGAAATACCTCATCTCTCTCATCGGAGGGAGAGCCGAAAGCGACCTTATTGGTGCTGGCATCGAGTATGCGAAGTTGGTCCTGCGCGAGGAGAGGTTCAACGCTGCAGTAATTGAGAGGCTCGCCTGGCACAGAGCAGAGGGGCACGAAATAGTTGTGATTAGCGCATCTCTAGACGTCTACATCCAGAGCATCGCAGCAGCCCTCGGAGCAACAAAGGCATTTGGAACCGAGATTGAGGTTGAGGCTGGGCTCTTGACCGGCAGACTCCGTGGAGGCAATGTGCGCGCAGCCAACAAAGTCCAGAGACTCGATCAATGGCTTAGTGGCGACCAGAGCGAAATTTGGGCATACGGAGACTCTTCAGGCGACGACGAACTACTAGAGCGATCCGACCACCCTCACCGAATTAAGAACGGTGAAATCATTAAAATAAAAGGCTAAATAGAGATAATCACAGACTGGGGACCCAGAGAAGATGATGACCGATTGGCAGCATCTGCGGGAGCTTGATCTCGGCGACCGGCGCCTCCCCAAAAGCCTGGGGGTCAAGCACAACAACGCTGCTCTTAGCATTTTTCGTGTCTGTAGTTATCGCAAGAATCCAAGCATCATCCTCGCCGGTGCTACCTCGACGAGGGACAACTACTGGTTCACCGACAATGATCCCTTCCTCAAACGAGTGATCAATCGCCTGATCTGACCTGAAGTCATATCGAACCAGCGCATCGAACTCGCCTATGTGATCATTGAATCGAGATGACGCGAGGGCTGCGTATGCAAACCTGTGGCGTAGACCCTGTCGCCGGTTATCTATCGCTGGATACTCCACTGCTCGATCATCAAGTATCTCATCGGTAGTCTCACCGGTAAGAGTGTTGATCTGTGTGCGCCTAAGTTGCGGCGCTGTTACACCAGGTAACAAAGCCGATTTCCCCGCCGTTGCGATAGGGGCACGATGGGCAACGTGATCAACAACAATCTGCACACCGTCTCGATAGGAGTTCATGAAGTGCCAGACAACTCTCGGAGAGACCTCATGCCAACGAATATCGGAGGCCTCGCCATCTCTTGGCAACACCCCAAAGTAGGCAGGTGCTGTCGGATTCCATGAAACCCCTTCGTCGGTCATCTCGGCGCCTGATGCAAGGATCACGATCTCGGTATCAGTGAACGAAAAGTCATGAATGAAGATCGGAGTATCGGTGAACATCGGAGTATCGGTAAACATGGAAGTATCGGTAAACATGGAAGTATCGGTGGCAATCTCCACGACGCGTCGCATGCGCCCCTTGACATCTAACGTTCCTACGTGGAACGTAGATGATCTCGGAGATGATCCAATGACGAACATCTCGTCCCACACCGGGTCAACATGAGCATGAGCACCAATACCAAACGGCATCGACCCGGCTAAATCGTCTATGGATTCGACCTCTAAGCCGGAATTTATAACGACAGGGTTGGAGAGCGCACCCAAGGCACGAACATGGCCGCCATGGAGTACTAATCCACTATTAGGTCCGCCACGAAGACTCTGAATCCCAACGCCAGACTCCGCGCCATTACCAAAGGCCGGATTAGCCAATATGCGTCGGCTTCGATAATCGGCGCGCCCCGAAGCGATAGAGATCTGGTGGAGCATTGCGCTACTGCTGCCCTGCACCTCGTCATGAGACAGGGAGTCTCCTAAAGGCTCGGGACCGTTTCGTATAAGTCGCCCTGAGAGGCTCTCTGGAATTCGCCCAAAAATCTCAAGGTTCGATGTAGCCATCTCTGCGCTAGAGGTCGCTGCATCGCGGCTCTGAGTTTGAGCGCGAAGCTTCCCATGGCTAGTGGATACAACCTCTGTCATTCCGATGACCTCCCGAGAATGCCGGCAGGGCGCCAGCAACTGAGGAGTTCATCGGCCCGTTATCAGGGCTACTTAAGCCAAAAACTGTCCCAAAAACAGGCCCAAAAATTAGGCAGCGGTGACTGTGACTGGTACCCCATTGAGCACGGCATTGCCCGAGAGTGGGTCGATCTGCTTTGCGTCGGTGAGGATATTGGTATTAACCCCAGCGTAAGCGGCAGCGATCGACATTGAGGTGCCCTCCACGCCGTGGCCCCAGCCGTGAGGAATGCTCACAACCCCGGGCATGATTCCATCAGTCACCTCAACGGGCACCACTACCTCGCCTACACGGGACTTCACTATGGCATTTGAACCATCTAGAAGCCCGAGAGTGGTCGCATCGTCTGGGTGTACATGAAGGGTGCACCGCGGCTTGCCCTTAACGAGAACCTTGATGTTGTGCATCCATGAATTATTTGATCGAAGATCACGACGCCCAACTAGTACATAGCCCTCGCGCTTCTTGGAGAGCGATGGAATGAGTCGAGACTCGACGTCAACGACAATCGCCTCTGGGGCGATGTCGATCCGACCTGTTGGAGTACGCAGCACCTCAGGAAGGCGCGGAGATAGGGGTCCTAGGTCAACGCCGTGCGGATGCGCAATTAGGTAATCAAGGCTTATCCCGTCGGGCTTCGCCCCAAATCGATCGCCGTAGGGACCAGTGCGGAGCATGAAATCAAGAACCCGCTCCGAGCCCCTGCGCATAGAGAGCTCCGAGAGCATCCCCTCCGCATCGGGCAGATCATCCTCACGCCCTGCGGCCTTCTCTACGAGTGTTCGAATCACGAAGTCGTCTAGAGCAGATGCCTCCTCAGCGGTTCCGGCTCCCCCGCCTGCGATTACGGCCAAGCGAAGAAGAATCTCCCACTCATGCATCTCGTGCGGCTGAAGGTCAAGCAACGGTGGTGAGTAGTTCGCAACGTTCCTGATTGCTAACGAGTAAAGCGCAAGGTCGTAGTGACCCTTGGTGAGCAGACCCCCCGGCGGAAGAATCACATCAGCATGTCGCGTTGTCTCATTGCGATAGATGTCGACTGAGACCATGAACTCAAGAGACGCGAATGAAGCATCGAGGCGCCCCGAGTCAGGTGTCGATACAACCGGGTTCCCTGCAACCGTGACCATCGCCCGAATCTGCCCGTCACCTGGCGTGTCAATCTCAGGCCCGAGTGTCGACACGGGGAACTCTCCGAGAACCTCAGGGAGCCCTTCGACACGGCTCGAGCGGCGCCCTGTGCGGAATCCACGACCCTTTCCAGGAGTACCTCCAGTATTCGCGCTACCCGCTGCTGGCTTGTTGAAAAGCGCGCCGCCTGGCTTATCGAGATTTCCGGTCAAAATGTTTACGACATCAACGAGCCAAGACGCAACGGTTCCGTACTCCTGCGTACACGTACCGATGCGGCCGTAAACAGCAGCGGTTGGCGCATCTAATAACTCACCCGTAATACGAATGATTGTCTCTGCTGAGATTCCACATATCGGCGCAACTGCCTCTGGAGTAAAACTCGCAGCTAGCCGCCTCAAGTCTTCGATGCCGTCGGTAAGGCCGTCGGCTCGACCCATGTCTTCGCGTCCGCTAGCGAAGATCGTATTAACAACTCCAAATAGGAAGTGAGCGTCAGTACCCGGTCGGATAAAGAGATGCTCATCTGCCTCCTCCGCACTCTTCGAACGCCTTGGATCCACGACTACAAAGCGCGCCCCACGATCCTTCATGGCCCTAAGACGCCCCGGCATATCAGGGGCCGTCATGAGACTGCCGTTGGAGGCAAATGGATTAGCGCCGAGCATCAATAGATAATCGGTGTGGTCAATATCCGGGATCGGCACTGAGATTGGAGTACCAAACATCAATCCCGAGGAGACGTGCTTCGGCATCTGGTCAACCGTGCTCGCGGAGAATACGTTCGTCGATCCAATCGCTTGAAGCAAGACCCTGTTGTAGATAATCGGCGCCAAGTTATGGGCGCATGGGTTACCCAGATACGCACCGATGGCCTGCTTGCCATGACGCTCAGTAACTCCCTTGAATCCCTCTGCGATAACTGCGAAGGCCTCGTCCCACGAGACCTCATGCCACTCGCTTCCGCGTCGCACGATCGGGCGGGTGAGGCGATCGGGGTCGCTATTGAGATCCTTTATGGCCGCGCCCTTGGGGCAGATGTATCCGTTCGAGAAGACGTCCTCTTTATCTCCACGCACGAGGGCGATATCACGCCCCTCCATGTGGAGCTCAAGGCCACATGTGGCCTCACACAACGGACAGGTGCGGTACTCAATCTGACGCATATTTCTGGCTCCATCGGCTTGTCTGAAGAAGGTTGTGGAGGCTCGATCTAAAACCTCTCACCTCAGGTTAGGCAACTTGCGGGCCTCGCGCCGGTACGCTCCTAGCCATGACTCAGAATCGCCTCTATTTTCGACAGCTCCTAGCCGGGCGTGACTTTGCGAAAGATAACGAGATCGCACGGCAGATGGTCAACTTCGTCTACTTAGTGGGCGATCGGGAGACCGGCGAGGCAATGATCATTGACCCTGCGTATGGGGTTCAGGAACTCGTTGAGATTGCTGGCATAGATGGCATGCAAATCACAGGGGCCCTCGCAACCCATTACCACCCGGATCATGTCGGCGGATCGATGATGGGTTGGGAGATTGAAGGGGCTGCCCAACTCCTTGCAATAGATGGAGTGAAAGCAAAGCTCCACGTGCAGCGAGAAGAAGCATGGGGAGTCAAGCGGATGACCGGACTCTCCGACTCAGATCTAATTGAGCATGATGGCGGCGACGTGGTCACCATCGGCGCAATCGAGGTATCTCTTCTGCATACCCCAGGCCACACCCCCGGGAGTCAGTGCTTCCTAGTCGATGGCTGCTTACTCGCCGGCGACACTCTCTTTCTAGATGGCTGTGGACGTACCGATCTTCCCGGCGGCGACTCCGATGCCCTCTACGAGAGCCTCACACAGCGCCTCGGCAAACTCCCAGATGAGACAGTCCTCTACCCGGGCCACATGTACTCATCCGATTCCCACGCGACCATGGGGCAGACCCGAGGCTCAAATTATGTATTTCGACTCCCAACCCTTGAGCAGTGGCGAACAATGTTCGGTGGCTGAACCCAGGACGGATACGGAGTTACCCTCCACCGCTACCCGATAAAACATGATTGCGACAATTCGGCCTAACATCGGCGCATGACTGATGCACCGTGGTCCGGAGATACTTGTTCGTTAGTAGATGCATTCCGCTCGGGGGACAACTCCCCTAGTGCCGAACTAGAGGCCACACTTGCTGCGGTCTCTGCATCGTCACTCAATGCATTCTCGTTTTTAGATGCCGATGCCGCCCGCGCAGCAGCCTCCGTTGCTGACGTGTCACTCCCATTTGGTGGAGTACCGATCGGCGTAAAAGAGTTGGACGCCGTTAAGGGCTGGCCGATGACCGAAGCAAGCGTGCCGTTGCGAGATGAAGTCGCCGATTACGACTCCACGAAGGTCGCGAGACTTCGTGACGCAGGAGCAATTCCATTTGGACTCACGACCTCGAGTGAGTTCGGAGGCGTAAACCTCACCTACACAAAACTTAATGGCGCTACAAATAACCCATGGAATACAGATCACACTCCAGGGGGATCCTCAGGCGGCTCCGCTGCGGCGGTTGCAGGGGGAATAGTCACGATGGCGACAGGCGGAGACGGTGGTGGATCTATTCGAATCCCTGCAGGATTTACTGGTCTCCCCGGGCTCAAGGGAACCTACGGGCGTATCCCCAAAGGCCCGAACATGGTTATGGCTTCGTTGACTGCAGTTAGCGGATGCCTCTCGCGCTCCGTGCGCGACATAGCGAGGTTCTTCGACGTTACAAATGGCTTCGATTCGCGTGACCCGTACAGTCTTTTACGTGTCGAGGGATGGGAGAGAGGCCTTGGATCCCAACTCGATTCGCTGCGCGGCAAGAAGTGTGCAATCTCGATCGATCTAGGGCGTGCGAGTGTCGCAAGCGATGTCTCGGATCAAGTGCAGGAAGCAGCAGAGTGGCTCGCCTCCGAAATTGGCCTTGAGATTGTCGATATTGATTTTAGGGTCCCAGAACTCTCCTACGAATGGGCGCTCTCCGGAATGGGCGAGCTTCTAATGCGCCTAGGGGATAAATACCCTGCATGTGCAGAGGATCTAACTCCCCAGATTGCGTTCGGTTTGGAACTTGGAAAGTCGATGTACAGCATCGAGACACGCGGGCGCATTGAGTCGCAGCGGGTCCGGATGAACGAATGCATGGCCGATGTATTTGATCAAGTCGATTTTGTATTCGCCTCGACAAACCCAGACGTTGCGTTCGGATCTCACGGCCCGCTCCCCGAAATTGTTGACGGCAAGCCCGTCGGTCT
>JBAXPT010000046.1:0-11996 GCA_037132095.1 Actinomycetes bacterium | reverse complement strand
GCTACAAGCGTTGCGATGGTGCCTCCATGAACAATGCCCCATGGATTACGCAGATCGTCGTTGATATCGATGCTCACAGTGTCGTGCGCTACGACGGTGACTCTGAAGAATTCAAGGACTCGAAGATCGGGCAGTGACTCCGGGTCCGAAGCAGCGAATCTAAACGGACGCTCTCTCTCTGGCATCCCATCTGGAGGTGCAAGTAGCGCTGATGAGACCACGGCGTTGGCAATTAGCGCGTTATCTGAGCCGGTGTCTGTGAGCGTAACGCCTGCAACCGCTGATGATTTACCAACTCTGAGTATCTGCGTGTTGAGTTCAATCGGCCCTTTAATTGCGAATTGAAACCTTGAGACATTTAGGTCGGTCGAGACAATCCAGAGGGGGAGTGCGGCGAGTCCACAAGTGAAGCCCCCGATGATGTCAGCAAGTGTCGTGAGGATTCCAGAGTGAAGCACCCGGTGCTCATCGAGGAAAATCTCAGGTATTTCAACGGTCCCGCGCAGCGTTACGGGACCCTCTGGGAGGGTCGTCTCGAGAATGTCGATTCGGCTGTACTGCGCTACCAAGCGACCAAAATGAGGGTTGTGAAAATCTGGCTTCATAGCGATCCGTCAGTATTCGGCGATGACTCTACGCATACGGCTGTAGCCGCGACTATGGCCATCAAGCGGTTCTCGGATCCGGAGTCGCGAATCTCTACACGCGCTGTACCCCAGTCGCTATTGACCTGAGTCACTACTGCACTAGCGCGTATCGGGCCGGCCTTGCCTAGTGATAGGTAAGTGATAACTAAGTCCACACACTCAAAAAGCTCATTGCGCCCTCTCGCCGCTTGTAGGGCAGAGGACGCTGATGCTGCTCCAAGGGTTGCGACTGCTCCGCCCTGCATCGCACCGAGAGTGTTGACCACATACTCGGTCATGTCAGACTCCACTCCACCAACCACTCCTGCAATGGTTCTGACTCCGATTGCTTCGTGGATGTGCTCCTCTAGTGAACCGTTATCCAGCTGAGCATCAGAGGGTAAGAACGAGTGGGTTGCTACTTCGGAGGATGAAGACATGATGGGGTTTCCGTCACGCCTTGGAAGCACAGAGAAACTCATAGTTGCAATACCGAGAGGCGCTCTCGTCTCTGATTCAAGATCAACTGCGAGAACAATTTTAGAGTTCCCTTGACGCAGCACGCGACCGTGAGCGAAGACGCGCTCGGCGTTGACTGCTCCTGCCAGGTGAAGCGTTAGGTCGGAGGTTGCTATCCAACCTGGGCTTGCAGCGAGAGCCGCTAAGCCGCCGGCTGTTGCATCGGCGAGGGTTGCGAGCGCCCCTATCTCAACATTCCCAGAGGCAGAGCGGAGGTGTCGGCCAGCCTCCATTGAGGCAGTACTCGTGAAATCAGGGCGATGCTCTACCTCGTAGCGCAGACTCCTGAGGATGTGCTTCGGGGGCGGATATGAGATGGGGAGTTGCGTCATCTGGCTTGATCAAGAATTTTTGTTGCGACATCTGGAACAAAGTTCTGCGTTGACTCGTCCGGGCGCTTGTAACCATCGTTCTTCTGCCGCTTCGGAAGCACTAATTCTTCTTCGAATACATCGTGATACGGCACCTGAGATAGGAGGTGCGTAATGCAGTTGATGCGGGCTTTTTTCTTATCATCGCCCTCTACGACCCACCAAGGATTGGCAGCAGTATCTGTGTACTCAAACATTGTGTCCTTGGCCTTCGAGTAATCGACCCAGTGGGCGCGTGATGGAAGGTCAACTGGGCTTAGTTTCCATCTCTTTAATGGATCATCCATTCGAGCTTGGAAGCGCTTCTCTTGTTCGTCATCACTAACCGAGAACCAATACTTCACAAGGATGACACCGTCATCGATTAGCAGGCGCTCGAAGACGGGGCACTGCTCCAGGAATTGTCTGTGTTGCTCTGGAGTGCAGAAACCAAAAACAAGTTCTACGCCCGCACGGTTGTACCAACTTCGATCGAAAATCACAATCTCACCGCCAGCCGGTAAGTGGCTTATGTAGCGCTGGAAATACCACTCCGTTTTCTCTCGTTCGGTTGGCTTCGGTAACGCTGCTATCCGCACAACTCTAGAGTTGAGGTTCGCCGTGATGCGGGCGATGGTGCCACCCTTGCCTGAAGCATCGCGTCCCTCAAATATGACCACCACCCTTGCTCCAGTCGCTCGCACCCACTCCTGCATCTTCACTAATTCAACTTGAAGGCGATAGATCTCAGCGTTGTAGGAAGATGTGTTGGGAGGAGAATCGGGCTTCTCTGACTTTTTGTCACGAGGCTTCGATGGCGATTTGACTGGCTTGTCTTTAGGCATGCCACGGAAACTACTTCGAAATAGCGTGGTTCTGGAGGGGCTGGGGGCGTGGGAGAATTTCTAGGTGCCGATACCGTCTCTGCAAGGCCAACTCCTCGTTGCCTCGCCCGACCTCGATGACCCAAATTTCAGGCGCAGTGTGATTTTGATTCTGGAGCACACCTCTGATGGGGCGCTCGGAGTGATGCTCAATCGGCGCCTTGGAGTCTCCCTAGACGAGGCCGCTACCGGCTGGGGTATCCATGGATCCGAACCGAGAGTTGTATTCGACGGGGGCCCCGTTCAGCGCGATGCGACTATTGCGCTAGGTCGGCTTCATCACCCATGCGTTGACGCGGATGCCTTTGCTAGCCCAATTTTGGGGGATCTCGTCTCAATTGACCTAGATGCTCAGCCTGATTTGGTAGACGGCCTGCTTGTGGACCTGCGTGTATTTTTTGGGTACGCAGGTTGGTCCGCGGGTCAACTCGATGCCGAGATCAAAGACGGCGGGTGGATAGTGATAGAGGCCGAGCCATCAGATACTTGGACCGACGACCCCGACGTGCTCTGGAGGTCGGTGCTTTCACGACAAGGATGGCCAGTTGCGGCCTTCGCTAGTTTTCCGGAGGATCCAGGTCTTAACTGACACAATGTCGGGTATGACAATCAACGCATCGCCCCACAGCGTCAATGGCAATTCAATAGTTGGTCCGTACCCAGATGGATTCGATAAGGCAATTTTCGGTATGGGGTGCTTCTGGGGGGCCGAGCGAATTTTCTGGAGCCTTCCGGGCGTGTGGGTAACCGCAGTCGGGTACGCGGGCGGAGATATTGAGAACCCAAGTTATGAGTTGGTCTGCAGCGGACGCACCGGGCACAACGAGGTTGTGCAAGTTGTCTTCGACTCGAAGATCATTTCATACGAATCGCTACTCGCGATCTTCTGGGAGTCTCATGACCCAACGCAGGGGATGCGTCAAGGTAACGATCGTGGTACTCAGTATCGCTCGGGTATTTATTGTTTCGACGAGAGACAGCGTGAATTAGCAGAGGCCTCGCGCGCTGCGTATCAGGTGCCGCTCACGACTGCTGGTTACGGACCTATAACCACTGAGATTATTGGTGGAACTAAGCCGGTCTTCTATTTCGCTGAGGATTACCACCAGCAGTATTTAGCAAAGAATCCAAATGGGTACTGCGGAATCGGCGGCACTGGTGTGGCTTGTCAGGTCGGTCTCTTTAGCGCAGCAAGCGAGCAATAGATCCGCTAACGCGCACAAGTTGGAGCAACCTGCGCAACTAGAGCGGCGTACGCGGCTCGACCGACTGGCCTTAAATGGAATCCATCGTTGTAGAACCAATCCCCATGTGCGTTACCGGTTCCATTCCAGTCAATGAGTGTCGTGTTTGGGAATCTCGGTGTGACCTGGGCGATGATGGCATTGTTGCTGGCCTCCCATCGGCGCGGAACCTTTAAATTTAGTACGACCACGCAGCGAACGTTTGCAAGCGATGCAAGCATCTGGCCGAACCGTGTCGGGTTCATGTCGCCATTAGTTCCAGTATGAATGATTGTGAGGTCGCGCCCAGCCCCCATTGCGTGAATCTGCTCCACAATGTCGGCGAGTGTCGATGCCTGACGACTCACGGCTGCATTGACAAGTATCCCGGGGAATACTTGACCTAACTCCGCAACAGCCCCAAGCATTACTGAGTCACCAACTGCTAGGCGACTAGGAACATTTGGGTCGAGCGGTGGGTAGAGCACTCCATCCGGGCCGGTTACGCCTTGAGTGCCGGAGACTCCAGATGCGCCTGGCACACCAGTTACTCCAGAGACCGAGGTTGCCCCGATTACTCCAGAGACACCTGTAATACCTCTGAACTCCTTGGGCGGGAGTGGCTCCTGCGCCCCTGCGAACCCAACTCCAACTACCGCCAAGATAATTAGCGATGTTGAACCAATAGCGATTGTTCGTTGAATAAGGACTGCACGATGATCTGCGGTGCTGTCGCGCAGTGAGTGCCAGGTTCGAGAGAGTGCTCCCTTGCGAATTGGGGTCTCAACAAAACGGAACGACAACTCCGCGACGATCATTGTCAGGGTAAGGCGCATTCCGAGAAGCGCATAACCATGTACCGGGACATCTAGGTCCGGTCGCGTGATCTGATAGATCGGCCAATGCCAAATGTACAAGGAATATGAACGTAAACCGATCCACACGAGAGGTTTAAAACCGAGGACGCGTCGAATGTCGGCTCCAGGGTGAACGGTCGTTGCGATTACAAGCAGAGTTCCAATACCAAGGAGTAGAAAGCCGCCTCGATAGACCCAAGCGGCAGAGTCTGAAATTCCGAATAGATACCAGCCAACTATCGCCAGACCAACAGCGCCCGCCGTATTCAGGACTACTCGCCCAACAACTGTGACCTTTGGCGTGAGTCTCCAAGGTGGCCAAGCAACTGCGAGTGCTGCCCCGAGTAGTAGGCCCGATGCTCGAGTATCAGTGCCGTAATAAACGCGGCTCGCGTCAATGGCATTGCCGGGGAACATGACCCACATCAATATCGTTGAGAAGAGCGCGCCGCCTGCAATTATTGCGAAGAGCCTTGCAGGGCGGTCGCCAAAGAATCGAAAAAGTACAGCGCAGATGATCGGCCATACCAAGTAAAACTGCTCCTCGACCGCTAGCGACCAAAGATGTTTTAGTAGCGGTGGTCTTCCAGCTTCTGCGAAATACGATCTTCCCGCAAAAATCTGCCACCAATTCTGTATGTAAGCGATTGAACCGAATGTGTCTCCGCGCAGCGTGTGCACTTCGTCGGGGAGGAAGAGCACGGAGTACAGACCGACGACGCCAAGCATCAGGAACAAGGCGGGGAGGAGCCTTCTCGCCCTCCGCAGGTAGAACGATCCCAGAGCAATGCGGTGCCCATTTCGCCATTCTGCGACGAGCAATGCGGTGATTAGATACCCGCTTATTACAAAGAAGACCTCAACGCCGAAGAACCCACCCGGGACCCAAGGCACATCTGAGTGGTAAAAAAGAACAGATGTGACAGCGAGAGCTCGGAGTCCGTCAATGCCAGGCTCATAGGGAACTTTTAGCCGAGGCCTACCACGACGTGGGGCTGCTCTCTCATCGGCGGTTGGCATTGAGGGCATACTCGCTTATTCTCACGCACGGAGAGGGCCTAGTGGTGTCAGTAATCGCGCAATAATCAGGCCAACAGAGAATACGCAGAGAATAAGAAACGATCTGGGAGTTCCAATTGAGTCTCGTCACCATTGAATACCCACAGGACCGAACCGCTGTGGTGACCCTAAATCGCCCCGAGCGACTCAATGCAATGTCCATAGATTTAGTGATTGAGCTCAACGACGCCTTAAACGCTGTTGCGGCCAACAATGAAGTAAGTGTGGTCGTGCTGACCGGCGCCGGGCGCGGATTCTGCTCTGGCCTCGACCTCAAGGATTATGGGATTATTCCAAATATCGATGGACTCTCGGTCGGTCGTATCGCCCAGCGCTCTATGCGCTACTACTCGCGTTTGATCCCGACAATGAGGCAGATGCCCCAGCCGATTATCTGCGCGGTAAACGGACCAGCGTTTGGCGGTGGGATGTGCTTGACCCTCGGCGCAGAGCTGCGCATCGCTTCTGAGTCAGCGGAGTTCAACGCCACTGGGATCGTAAACGGACTCACGAGTACCGAACTCGGTGTGAGTTGGCTCCTGCCTAGATTGATTGGCGCCGCCCACTCGAGTGATCTCCTCCTGACAGGGCGACGTATTGGAGCGCAGGAAGCACTTCGCATGGGCCTCGTCTCGCGGGTAGTCGCTGATGAAGATCTGCTCCCCGCTGCACTCGAGATGGCAGCTGGCATGGCGAGGTTCAGCGCGTATGGTCTCCAGATGACTAAAGAGATCATCTGGGTCAACCTTGAGAACCCAAGCCTCACTGCTGCAATTGAGATTGAGGATCGAAATCAATTGATGCTTGGTTTTACGGAGAATCTCCCTGAGGCAATTCGTGCTTTTGATCAGAATAGAGATCCGATCTATACCGATAACCCTCGCAGGGACCTATTCAGTTAGAAACCGCAGCCTTTAAGAACGGTGGTCACTCTCGCCGCTCTCGCCCAAGCCCCTCTTGCGCGACAGTGGCAACGTGGAGTCCGTCAGCTGTGAATACCCGTGCGAACGCGTGGCCGCGAGCATTTGCGATTCCGCTTCCCTCTAAGTCAAAGAGAAGCCACTGGTCTGCGCGTACTGGGCGGTGAAACCAAACCGCATGATCAAGGCTTGCGTTCATCATCGAGTCCCAGTCTCCAGCGAGGGAGTGCGGCAGTAGTGCTACTCCGAGAAGATCCTCATCAGAGAGATAGGCGAGTGCACATGCGTGGACCATCGGGTCATCACCGAGATCGCCCGTTACTTTCAGCCAAGATGTCGCGCGCGGTGAGGGATCGTTGCCGTGGCGTACGAATCGGTGGTCAAAGAAGAGATCAGTAGGCATTGACTCAAGGCGATCCGGCGAGGGAGTGGCGTGAGGGAAGAGTCGTGATTGCACGTCCTCGCCGTCCTCGTCGGCTTGAAAGGACGCTATGAGGTTAAGGATTGCGCCGCCTGCTTGATACGCAACTACCTGTCGTGTTGTGAACGACTTACCATCACGCACACGCTCAACTTCATAGAGGACTGTCTCGGTCTCCACACCAGCACGTACGAAGTATGCGTGAAAGGAGTGGACTCGGTGGGAGGCGCTTACAGTTAGCCCCGCTGCGCGCAGGGCCTGCGAGACGACCTGGCCTCCATAGATTCGACCCCAACCAAGGTTCGGGCCAGCTCCGAGAAAGGCATCTGGCTTTACCTGCTCCAACTCGAGGAGGGTGCGCAGGGAGTCAACAGAATGAATACTTACGCTCATACTCACAGCCTGCCATGCAGCATGCTTTCTCACCGAATGACTCTGCCCCGAATGCCCCCTCGCTCGATGCGTCTTCGCTTAGGGGGTCAGGTCCATGCGAGAATGTTCAAATGGGGCTCTGGTTGAGGTGAATGTGGATACAGGCATTGCCTCAAGCAGTGCTGCCCGCCCCATAGCGATTGTCACCGCCGCTGTGAGCCGCCACCTCGATATGGATATTGCCCCTACCCTCGCTGCTCTATCCGATCTTGGGATCTCAACGCAGGTAGTGGAGTGGGATGACCCAACGGTCGCTTGGAGCGATTTTTCTCTGGTGCTAGTGCGCTCACCTTGGGATTACTCAACGCGCCTCGCTGAGTATCTGGCGTGGATCGATCGAGTGGAGGCTGAATCGAAGCTTGTTAACGAGGCAGCGGTGCTGCGCTGGAGCTCGGATAAGCATTATTTGCTTGACTTGGAGCATGCAGGTGTCCCGATTATTCCGAGCACATTTCTGCACGCAGGCGACCCTGTGGTGCTCCCGAGCAATGGCGAGTTCGTAGTTAAGCCAAGCGTCTCGGCGGGCTCGCGTGATACCGGGCGTTATAACTTCCGCGAGACCGACAAGGCGACTCTCCATGTAGAGACACTCCTAGCCGCAGGTCGCGATGTGCTTATTCAGCCCTATATCAAGAGTGTTGATGAGCGCGGGGAGACGGCCTTGGTCTGCTTCGACGGGGTGGCGAGTCACGCTCTGCGGAAGGGCCCAATCCTCTCGCATGGTTCGGCTATGCGAACGGTCGACGGGCTCTACGCGGTTGAGGACATCTCGGTGCGCGCGCCTACTAGCGCGGAGATTCAGGTTGCCGGTCTCGTGAATGCAGCGATACCGTCTTCCGGCCCGCCAACTTATGTGCGTATTGATCTCGTACAGGGGGATGGGGGAGAGATTCTCGTCCTCGAGGTTGAGGCTAATGAGCCTTCACTCTTTCTTGACCTCGCACCGGGGTCAGCACACAGGTACGCGGCGTCGATTGCGCGTCACTTTCACTAATAGCAAACGCAAGTTTCGCGAGCCACAAGCTCCTCACGGCTAGCGTGACCATATGCCAGTGATATCTGAAGGCCCGTTACCGAATCTCCTTATTGCTGGCTTTCCTAAAACCGGGACTACTTCATTATTCTCGCTCCTTGCTCGCCACCCCGAGATAGGCGGTTCGAGAGTAAAAGAGACCGAGTATTTCTTACCTGCGCGTTATGGCGAGAGTATGGGGTCGCAGAGCGATTACCGAGGGCTCTTTGCTGGAACAGAGCAGGCACTTCTGCGCATGGAGGCAACGCCGGCTTATGTCTATGGTGGCGCACCGTTACTCGACGCCGTGGAGTCGCTCCTAGGAAAACCAAAAGTTCTATTTACTATTCGCGAACCCATTGCACGCCTGCGCTCCTACTATCGCGCACAGCAGGCTCGGCTCCGCATTCCTGTCGAAATGACCTTGGCTGAGTACGTCTCGATTAGCGCGCCATTGGGGCGTGAAGCATTGAGTGATCACGCTCAGGATCCATATCTTGGAGTGATTGGGGGGATGTACTCCGAGTTCATTCCAGAGTGGTCAAACAGATTCGATGTTCGTGTGGTTGCATTTGAGGATCTGACATCGGATACTTCAGAGGTACTAGCCGCATTAGCGCAGTGGCTTGGAGTGGATCCGGAGCCTTTCGTTGGACTTGAGCTGCCTCATGACAATCCCTCTGTGCTCTATAGGCGAAAGGGCCTTCAGAAGGTCGCTCTTGCGATTAACTCGAGTCTTGAGCCGATACTTCGAAAGCACCCCGCAATAAAGACCAAAGCGCGTGCTGCTTATTACCGCGTAAACGGTCGACCGATGCCTAAAGCGGATGGGGATATCGAGACCGATGTCTTGCGCCGCTTCAAGGAATCAAACATTTTGCTCGCTGATCAACTCTCTGAATTGGCGGCCAATAATATGCCATCTTGGCTAGTAGCGGAGTAAGAGAACCTGTATGACTAACGCCTCTGCACCTGTTACCCCCCAACAAGAATCTCCGCAGGAGAAGGGAGAGCAAAAAGGAAGCGGTCTTCGTTTATGGCTTCCAATCTGCGTCTTAGCCTTCGCGCAGTTTGTCATGGTGCTTGACAGCACGGTGATGGCAGTCTCGATCAGTGCAGTAGTAAAAGATCTCGGCACCACAGTCTCAAAGATGCAGCTAGCGATTGCATGCTTCAGTCTTGTAATGGCGGCCTTCATGCTTGCAGGGGCAGGTCTGGGGAATCGTTTAGGGAGAAAGCGTGCATTTGTAATTGGTTTAGTTGTCTACGCTTGCGGATCATTCACAACTGCAATTGCGCCGACCTTTACTGCATTGTTTATCGGCTGGTCTGTGCTCGAAGGCTTAGGGGCAGTGCTCGTGATCCCTGCTATCGCTGCGCTAACTGCGGCGAACTACAGCGGTAAACAGCGAGCACTCGCTTTTGGAATTATTGGAGGCATCTCAGGGGCAGCGGCTGCTGCCGGACCAGTTATCGGCGGTTGGGTCACCTCGGCATACTCCTGGAGATACATATTTGCCTCGGAGGTTGTGATCTGCCTTGTGGTGGTGGCCTTATCGAGATTCATAAAAGAAGGGGAGCGCCCCACTGTAGGAAAGGGCTTTGATTTCTTAGGGGTTGCACTCTCCGCACTCGGTTTCGGTCTTATCGTCATCTCTATAGTGCAGGCAGGAATCTGGGGCTGGGTAATGCCTCGCGAAGCGCCCTTCGCAGTTCTAGGTTTTGCTCCGACAATTCCGATGGTTGTATTAGGAATTTTCGTGGTCTGGATTTTCCTTACGAGCCAGGCGAGCCTTAAGGAGCGTGGAGGTACTCCGCTCCTAGACCCTGAGTTGCTCCGAATACCATCGCTAGCCGGTGGGCTCGCGACACTTGGGGTTCAGCAGTTCGTAATTGCTGGACTCTTCTTCGTTCTCCCCCTATACCTTCAGTATGTTTTGGGATTAGATGCCCTTGAGTCTGGGCTGCGAATTCTTCCGCTCTCTATCGCGCTACTAATCGCATCATTCTTGGGGGCTGCTCTCTCCTCTCGGTTCTCTGCTCGTAGACTTGTGCGCGTTGGCCTATCAATAACGATCATTGGAGTGGTGTTCTGTATCGCTGCTGTGGATGTCCATCTTCGGTCGAACTTGTTTGGACTCGCTATGGCGATTACCGGTGCGGGTATCGGCATAGTCGCTTCGCAGTTAGGCAATGTGACACAGTCTTCGGTGAAGGTAACTAGGAGTAACGAGGTTGGTGGACTCCAGGGCACTGCGCAGAACCTTGGGGCTTCTTTAGGTACAGCGCTTATCGGAGCAATTCTCTTGTCGGGCCTGAACTCGGCATTTGTGCGCACGGTGGGGGCTAATCCAAAGGTTGAGCCCCAGACCAAAGTGGCTGTAGAGACCGCTTCAAAGCAGGGGGTTGCATTCGTCTCTGAGGATCAGGCTCGTAACGCAGCCGAGGCGAGTGGGCTGCCGAGTAGCGAGGTGGATGCTGTGGTTGGCGACTATGTAACTGCTCAGATTGATGGACTCAAGGCAGCGTTAGGGGCGCTGGGGATGCTTGGCTTATTAGGCTTCGCAGCATCTCGCCGAATTCAAAATCACCCTCTTGCTGGTGACGAGGCAGATGAGACAGACGAGACAGACGAGACAGACGAGTTAGAGAACGAAGAGATAGTTAAGAATTAATAGGAGCAGAGATGACACAGGCACGCGTTGAACACCCATTCATCCATGGGGAGTTTGCTCCTGTAAGCACCGAAGAGACACTATTAGATCTCAGTATCGAAGGCGCGCTGCCTATCGAGCTCACCGGGCGTTACTTGCGCAACGGACCCAACCCGATTGGGGCCATAGACGAACAACGCCACCATTGGTTTCTTGGCCATGGCATGGTGCATGGGATACGTCTCAGCGAAGGGCGTGCAGAGTGGTATCGCAATCGATATGTGCGTAGCGCAGACGTGAGCGACCTCTTAGGAGAATCGCACTTGCCTAATCCATGGGCTTCAAGCCATGTAACTGCATCGGCGAATACAAATATCATCTCGTTCGCAGGTAAGACGCTTGCACTCATAGAGGCCGGCTTCCCGCCCATTGAACTCTCAGAGGATTTAGAGACTCTCTCTATCTCGAATTTGGAAGGCACCCTTAGTGGGGCCTTTAGTGCACACCCAAAACTGGATCCAATAACGGGTGAGCTGCACGTGATGACCTACCACTGGGAGCGAGGCAACTCGGCTCAGTATGTAGTGGTCGGTCGAGATGGGCGTGTACGCAAGACTCTCGATATTGCATTGCCGGGCGGTCCGATGATCCACGACATCGCAATTACTGATCGTTTTGTTGTTGTATTCGATCTGCCTTGCGTCTTTAACCCTGATGCAGCAATGGAGGGTTCTGGGTTCCCCTATATCTGGGACCCCAATTACAAAGCACGCGTTGGGCTTCTTCCTCGCGACGGCGATGCAAGCGAGATCAAGTGGTGCGAGGTTCCGTCTTGCTACGTTTTTCATCCAATGAATTCTTACGATCGGGCCGATGGAAGTGTTGTTCTCGATGTAGTTAGGCACCCAAGCATGTTTGATGTAGAGCGTCGCGGTCCGTTAGAGGGTGACCCTGTGTTAGAGCGATGGGTCCTCTCGCCAGACGCAGGTAACTCTGCAGTTGAGCGACTCGACGACAGAGCAATCGAGTTTCCACGCGT
>JBAXPT010000045.1:0-12110 GCA_037132095.1 Actinomycetes bacterium | reverse complement strand
CGCACTGGCGAGATCATGAAGCGCCGCTCTGCGAACAATGGTGGCGCCGGTATTGAGATAGCGAATGTTCTCCCAACTGATTCTGCTCCTACACCGGTAACAATCTCAATAGCCGACCACTCCTCCTCAACGCTTGCGGTCTGAGTAGACGATGACTGAAGCTGCTTTCGCCTACACGACACCTACTGATGCGCTAGTCGCCAAATTCGCGGGCTCAGTAGCGATTGAGAGCCATGGGCAGAGTGTGGTGCATGTAGAGAAGTCATCACTCGCTGATGTGGTTGAGTATTTGCGCGTTAGCGAAGAGTTTACGATGTGTCTTGATGTAACCGCTGTTGATCACTTGCAAGATGTCGAGCGCGCCCAGATCCCCGGCATAAAGCGCGAGCGTTTTGAGGTCGTTGTCAACCTGATTTCGCACCCGCGAAACATTCGTATCCGACTCATTACGCAGGTACCGGAATCAGATCCGAGTGTTCCAACGCTTACGTCTTCTTTCTCCGGAACTTCATTCCCGGAACGCGAGGTATACGACATGTTCGGAATCACGTTTGATGGGCACCCTGATCTAACGCGAATCCTGATGCCGGACGAATGGGTTGGGCACCCGCTGCGTAAGGATGATGCGCCTGCGCGCGTCCCTGTCACATTCAAGGGAGACCCGGGTCCACGATGAGTCTTACTGAAGAAGAACTCACAATGCAGATCACTGGCGACTCGAGCGGCACGGATTCACTTGATGATGTGGCTGAAGATGTAGTGGAGCAAGCTGTCATCGCCCGGGATTTAAAGCGCTTAGCGCGTCAGACTGGAGAGGGTTCGCAGGAACTGCGACCGCTTCAAGAGATTGTTATAGCTGGGGGACCATGGCCAGAGCTTGAGGGCGATGGGCAGACGATGATCATCAACATGGGTCCGCAGCACCCCTCCACTCACGGAGTGCTTCGCATGATGATGGAGCTCGACGGAGAGACCGTGGTGCGCGCGAAGCCCGTCATCGGCTACCTGCACACTGGTATGGAGAAGACCGGCGAAGAACTCACTTATGTTCAGGGCGCAACCAACGTCACTCGTATGGATTACGTCTCGCCTCTCTCGAACGAACTTGTCTTTGCAACAGCCGTTGAGCAACTTCTCGACGTAGAGGTACCAGAGCGAGCTATCTGGATGCGCATGATGCTCGTTGAGTTGAATCGAATCTCCTCTCACCTTCTGTTCCAGGCCACTAACGGTATGGATATGGGCGCAGTAAACATGATGCTCTACGGATGGCGTGAGCGAGAAGAGGTACTGCGCGTTCTTGAGATAATCACCGGGCTGCGAATGAACCACAACTTCATTCGCCCGGGTGGCCTCGCCGCTGATCTTCCTGACGGCTGGCAAGAGGCAGTGCTAGGTGTATGCGAACAGGTCGAGGCTGGGATCGCGGATTACGACAAGTTGCTTACCGAGAATCCAATCTGGCAGTCGCGCACTGTTGGCGTTGGCGTGATAACTACAGAGCAGTGCATGGCGCTCTCGATAACGGGGCCAATCCTTCGGTCTACAGGATTCCCATGGGACCTGCGCAAGACGCAGCCGTACCTTGCCTATGACCAAGTCGACTTCGATGTGATCTACACCGACAATGGCGACTGCTACGACCGTTACCGAATTCGCTTATTCGAGGTACTCGAGTCCGTGAAGATCGTGCGCCAGTGCGTAGCAAAAATGCCCGGAGGCGACTACCGCGTTCAGGACAAAAAAATTACACCGCCACCGCGTGCTCGTATTGATGAGTCGATGGAGGCGTTGATTCATCACTTCAAACTATTTACAGAGGGCTTTCGCGTTCCACCCGGCGAGACATATGCACGTATCGAGTCTCCTCGTGGGGAGATTGGCTGCTACCTCGTATCGGACGGAACAGGGAAGCCCGTGCGCATGCACGTCCGAGGTCCGTCTTTCTACAACCTGCAGGCAATTAGCCCGATGATGGAGGGGCGAATGGTCGCCGATGCAGTCGCGATCATCTCTACCTGCGACCCGATCATGGGGGAGGTAGACCGCTGATGGCTTTTACACCTGAGAATCTTTTACTAGCGAATGAGATCGTTGCGCGTTATCCAAAAACAAAATCAGCGATCTTGCCCCTCGCTCACCTTGCCCAGGATCAAGACGGTTACTTAACCCAGGATGCAATGCGTGAGATTGCCGGGATGATTGGGGTCACTCCAGCAGAGGTCCTCGGCACCTGCTCTTTCTACACAATGTTTAAGCGCGATGAAGTTGGGCGTTTAGTCGTATCGGTCTGCACGAATGTCACTTGCTTGGTAATGGGCGGACCTGAGGTACTTGAGCACTTGGAGCAGCGTTACGCCAGCGACAAAGAAGTAACGATCGAAGAGGTTGAGTGCCTTGCAGCCTGCGGCAACGCCCCGGCTATGCAGGTCAACTACGAGTTTCACGAGAGCCTCACCCCTGGGTCAGCAACCGAGATCATTGAGGCTTATAAAGCTGGCGAACTAACTGCCCGTGGCGTTAGCGGCGGAGTTGCTGGCGGTGGTCAAGGATGACCTCTGTGATTGGTGCTCCTAACGCAAAAGAGACGCGCATCATCACCAAGCGCTTGCGTGATCGCCCTGAGGATTCATGGACGCTTGATGGCTTTACTCAATCAGGGGGGTATGAGGCATTTCGCGCAGCTCTTGAGTTGGACCCCGAGGCAATCGGGGCCGAGCAAGTTGCAGCCGCTGGGCTGCGCGGCCGCGGTGGTGCTGGGTTCCCAACAGGTACGAAGTGGTCCTTTCTTCCTAAGGACTCCTACCCTCGATACCTAGTTGTAAATGGTGATGAGGGAGAGCCCTCAACATTTAAAGACCGCATGCTCATCGAGAACGACCCGCACCAGTTAATTGAAGGCATCGCAATCGCAAGTTATGCAATTGGATGCAATTTGGCATTTATCTATGTTCGTGGAGAGTTTGCTCTTGGGTTTGAGCGACTAGTTGAGGCTCGACGTGACGCTATTGCAGCAGGTTTTCTCGGAACCAATATTCTCGGATCTGGATTTGATCTGGACATCGTGATTCATCGCGCTGCAGGGGCATATATCTGCGGCGAAGAGACAGCGCTCCTCTCGAGCCTAGAGGGCGATCGCGGAATGCCGCGCATTCGACCTCCGTTCCCCGCAGTCGCTGGGCTCTATGCAAAGCCCACGATCGTCAACAATGTTGAGACACTCTCAACCGTTCCTCACATCATGCGAATGGGCGGTTCCGAGTACGCAAAGTTGGGTGTCAACAAGTCGACAGGAACACGCATCTTCTCTCTATCCGGGCATGTAAATCGCCCGGGTAACTACGAGGTTGAACTCGGCGTTACCTTCCGCGATCTCATTGAGTCACCAGAACTTGGTGGTGGAGTGCGTAACGGAGGAAAAGTTAAGTTCTTTATCCCCGGCGGCGCATCGTCGCAGTGGCTCACCGGATCAGATGAGCACCTCGATGCACCACTTGACATGGATTACGTTCAGCAGACCTTCGGAGTCATGCTCGGCTCTGGAGCTGTAATGGTTTATGACGAGACAACAAACCCTGCACTGGTTGCGTGGCGACTAGCAAAGTTCTTCGCACACGAATCCTGTGGCAAGTGCACTCCGTGTCGTGAAGGGACCGGTTGGATCGAGAAGGTTCTCTACCGAATCTCGCACGGCTACGGCCGCCCGCAAGACCTTGACCTCCTTCTTGATGTTGGCGACAACATCTCCCCAGGGCTCAATGCCCCGTTTAGCCAGACAACTATCTGCCCGCTCGGCCCGTCAGCTGTATCGCCGGTAGTGAGTCTTCATAAGTTCTTTCGCGAAGAAGTAATCGCGATGTGTCAAAACAATGCCAGTGCGTTACATGTCACTGCATCAGATTCAGGTACATCAGATTTAGGTGCCGGATAATGAAGGACGAGCGCGAGATAGTCACCGTCACCATCGACGGTATCGAGATCCAGGCTCCTAAGGGCGAGTTGCTCATTCGTGTTGCGCAGGACAACGGTACGTTTGTGCCGCGTTTCTGCTGGCACGAGCGAATGAAGCCGGTCGGTATGTGCCGCATGTGTCTTGTTGAGGTTGAGGGCGTGCGAGGTATGCCGCCTGCATGTACAACGACTGTCACAGATGGAATGGTCGTCAATACGAAGTCTGAGACTGTGAAGAAGGCTCAAGATGGCGTACTCGAGTTCTTACTCATCAATCACCCCCTTGACTGCCCGGTCTGTGATCGCGGCGGTGAGTGCCCACTACAAGATCAAACTCTCGCATTCGGGCCAGGCGAGTCGCGCTATGTAGAAGAGAAGCGACACTTTGAGAAGCCAATACCGATCTCTGAGCTTGTCCTACTTGATCGCGAGCGCTGTATTCAATGTAGCCGATGCACGCGCTTTGCAGATGAGATTGCAGGGGATCGACTTATTGACTTTGGCGAGCGTGGTGGCGAGATGCAGGTCATCACCTACCCCGATGATCCCTTTACTTCATATTTCTCCGGTAACACGGTGCAGGTTTGCCCTGTAGGAGCGCTTACCGCCAAGCCTTATCGTTTTCGTGCGCGACCGTGGGACCTCTCAGCGGTTGAGACCTCTTGTCAAACATGCTCAGTAGGTTGTCGCGGTTCGCTTGAGTCGTCCTCAAATGAGTTGGTTCGTCTACTCGGTGTCGATGTCGAGCCTGTTAACCAAGGATGGCTCTGCGACAAGGGGCGCTTTGGCTATGAGGCGACCCATGCGGAGGACCGCGCGCGTAACCCAATGATCCGACGCGATGGCGTGCTCGTGGAGTGCTCATGGCCCGAGGCGCTCGACGTAGCAGCCGAGGGAATCAAGCGTTCGCTTGACCTTCATGGTCCTGCGAGTATCGCGATGGTTGGTGGAGCACGTGGCACTAATGAGGATGCATACCTTTGGGCGCGTCTCGCCAAGGGCGTAATCGGAACAGACAATGTCGATGCACAGATCGGTGACGGACTACCTGCAGAGGTTGTGCTCGGTCTACCTGGTGCAACGATCCCCGATCTAGATGAAGCCGCTGCAATTATCCTGCTCGGCCCTGATCTCAAAGAGGAGTTGCCGGTCCTCTACCTGCGCGTACGTCGCGCCTGCGTTGATCTAGGTGTTCCGATCCTTGATGTCTCTGCTGTAGACCACGGACTCTCTAAGTATGCAGCTGCATCTATTCGCCACCTTCCTGGCGAGCAGGCGAGCGCAGCACGCGAGATCAGCGCCGCTCTAGCACCACTTATTGAGGGGCGTTCAGGCCCGATCGTTGTTGTGCTTGGGCGTTCAGATGTCGCAACCTCAGCGGAGCCAACCGTCGCCGCGGCTGCGATCATTCGAGAGATTCCGAATACTCGTTTCCTCATTGCATTGCGTCGTGGGAATGTTCGCGGAGCAATAGACCTTGGCCTCGCTCCAGGGTTTCTCCCAGGTCGCGTAACACTCGATGCGGGCGCAGAGCGCTTTGACGCAGCATGGGGGAGCGCCCCTAGGGAGGCCGGACTCGATACTGCCGGCATCTTCAACGCTGCATCTGAAGGGCGCATAGGTGCGCTTATTCTCGTGGGTGCTGACATAGTCAATGATTTCCCGGATAGACGCTTGGTGCGTGCCGGAGTCGGTGGAGCTGGTTTCGTTATCTGCATCAATGCAACGATCACCGAGGCTGCTGCAGATGCTGATGTATTCCTACCGGCGACAGTCTGGGGTGAGAAGGCTGGAACCACAACAAATCTCGAGGGGCGCATATCGCGTGTTGGGCGCAAGATAGCTGCGGTCGGTAATCCGATGCCAGATTTCAGGATCGCGTCGGAGTTGGCATTTCGACTCGGTACTGATTTTGATCTTGAGACGGTCGAGGAGATCCAAGATGAGATTGCTCGCGTCGCCCCTGCGTTCGCAGAGGTAGACGCGCAACTGCTCAAGCGTGCACGTGATGGGGTTGTTCTCCCGCTCGCGCTACACCGTGACGAGCTCGTATTAGAGCCCAGACGAATCCCCGTGATTGACTTTTCATGGGAGCCAATTAAGCCAGAGGGCCCCGGCGAGCTTGAAGTTGTCGAGCCTGAAGTTGTTGAGCCGGTGCTTGAGGCAGACGCCTCGGATGAGGCTGCTCTCCCCGTCGACATCTCAAATGGCGCTGGTCTCCCAGACGCGCAGCTCTATGTATGGAGCGCGCAGCATGCAGCACAGCCGACACCTGGGCGCGACAACTATGCATTGCGACTCTCGGCTGGGCGCACCCTTTATGACAATGGACGCACTGTCGCATCGACACCTGCATTACGTGCCCTGATCCCGGCTCAGACGCTTCGTGTCAATCCTTCTGAGATTGCACGTGTTGGGGTTGCCGATGGTGAGAGCGTGCGCGTATCTACCGCACGCGGATCCCTCGTGCTCTCACTAACAGGGGATGCAAATGTACCTGCAGGGGTCGCTGTGATGCCGTTCAACATTGACGAGACCGGCGTAGGCGATCTCGTAGATGTATCGCTAGTTGTCACCGATCTACGTCTGGAGACACTCCGATGATGCTGGGGGCAGGAGACCCGCTCCTCTCAGGGAAGATCGACCTAACGGTTGTGCTCATTGTCATCGGCAAGACGGTTGCAGTATTCGCATTTCTACTCGTTGCAGTGATGCTCTACATCTGGTTCATGCGCAAAGTCATTGCGGATATGGCGAGTCGAGTTGGCCCTGATACTGCAGGTCCGTGGGGAATACTCCAATCACTCGCCGATGGAATCAAACTCTTCTTCAAAGAGCAGTCAGTGCCGGACTCTGCAGATAGGCGCGTGTTCTTCCTTGCGCCGTATATCTCTTTGATGACTGCGTTTCTAGCGTTCTCGATTATCCCCATCGGTGGTCAAGTCTCGATCGCTGGGCACCAGACCTATCTTCAACTCGCAGACCTACCAATTGGGATTCTCTTCCTGCTTGCCATGTCAGGGCTTGGTCTATACGGCGTAATGCTTGCTGGGTGGTCTAGTGGATCTAAGTATCCACTACTTGGATCGGTGCGTGCCTCTGCGCAGATGCTCTCCTACGAGGCCGCCTTTGGACTCGCGATCGTTGGAGTACTAGTTCAGGCGGAGACTCTCTCAACGCGCGCGATAGTTGAGAAGCAGGCGTGGACCGGCGTTGGTTCGTTGGGGACTTGGTATGTAATTCCGGCATTCGTAGCGTTTGTAATATTCTTAATCTCCGCAATTGCTGAGACGAATCACCCGCCATTCGACTTAGTCGAGGCGGAGCAGGAACTCGTTGGTGGTTTCCACACCGAGTACACCGGGATTCGATTCGCAATTTTTTACCTCGCAGAGTTCATGAACCTCATCACAATGTCTGCAATCGCAGTCACTCTTTTCCTCGGTGGGCCTGCAGGGCCAAGCCTCGGATTTCTATCTGCAACCGGACCAATCAACACTTGGCTGATGCCCGTGTTCTGGTTCATAGCCAAAGTCATGGTCCTCCTTTTTGGAACGGTATGGCTGCGCGCTTCGCTACCTCGTCTGCGTTACGACCAGTTGATGGACCTTGGTTGGAAGTGGCTCATTGAGTTGGCATTCATCTGGGTCATGGTCTCCGGCGTGATTATCGTCGGGCGCAATGAAGGTTGGAATCTCATTGCAGTTGTTCCGCTCTCACTCTTAGGAGGGCTCGGCATCCTCGGAGTACTGAGAGCCTCTATGCCTAACCGTTCCGAGCTCGTTGAGGAGATCCTCTAATGGCGCGCTTTAGTGGTTTTGGTGTGACCTTCAAGCAGATGTTTAAGCCGCGCATCACCGGCTTCTACCCGAAGGAGAAGCGCGAGAAGCCGGAACGCTTCCATGGTCGCCATGTTCTTAACCGTTATGAAGACGGTATGGAGAAGTGCATCGGATGTGAACTCTGCGCGGGTGTCTGCCCGGCGAAGTGTATTTACGTTCGCGGTGCTGATAACCCTGCCGATTCGCCGGTCTCACCGGGCGAGCGTTTTGGTTTCGTCTACGAGATCAATTACCTTCGCTGCATTCACTGCGATATGTGCGTAGAGGCCTGCCCAACTGAGGCGATTACTGAGACAAAGCTCTTTGAGTTCTCATTCGCCAATCGCGCGGACGCTATTTATACGAAAGATGAACTCCTCGTAGATGACGAGGGGCGGGCAAAGCGTCAGCCCTGGGAACTATGGCTAGGTGGCGAGGACGACAAGACCTCAGCGTGGATGCGTGCAACCTCGTCTTCTGGCGATGCTGATTATGAGGGTCGCGTCAACTGGTCGGGCGAGCTTGGTTTTGGAGTTCGCGAACCGGAGCAAGGTCAGAGCCTCTGATGGTGACACTGGTGCTCTTTATCGCCTTCGCGATCATTGCTCTAGTTGGCGCCCTTGGGGTGGTCATCTCTCGCAACCCTGTGCACTCGGCACTGTGGTTAGTGGCGACCCTGCTCTCGATGGCTGGCTTCTTTATTCTTGAGGGCGCCTACCTAGTCTCCGCGGTACAGGTAATCGTCTATGCCTCAGCGATTGTTGTGCTATTCCTCTTCGTCATCATGCTGCTCGGCGTCGACCGCGAAGAGTCTCTTACTGACCCGCTAAAGGTCCAGCGCCCGGTGGCTTTGATGCTCGGCCTCGTCGTATTCGCTCTATTGATTGGCTTGATGGGCAACCATTGGGCAACAGGTGGCGAGTCTGCGACTGCAGCTCTTAATAGCGGAGGCGGCGGAAATGTGGAGCGCGTTGCGCGCGAGATATTCACTACCTACCTCTGGCCGTTCGAGCTCACCTCCGCTCTTCTAGTTGTAGCTGTAGTCGGCGGGGTAGCGCTTGCCCGGCGCTCGCGCAGAGCAGAGGCAGCGAGCGAGGTGGCGCCGTGATCATTACCCCAACTTGGTATCTCGTCCTCGCAGCGGCACTCTTCGCAATCGGCGCAGTCGGGATGCTTGTTCGCCGCAATGTGATCGTCATGTTTATGTGTGTTGAGTTAATGCTCAATGCAGTGAACCTCACGTTCGTAACGTTCTCCAAGACGCTTAATGATCTATCGGGCCAGGTAGCGGTCTTCTTTGTTCTCGTAGTGGCAGCAGCCGAGGTAGCGATTGGCCTGGCGCTGATTGTTGCAATCTTTAGGCGCCGCCATACAGGAACTACCGCCGATGACATCTCTGAGTTGAGGGGCTGAGCGTGAATAAATCCTCAATGCTCGATTACATCTGGCTGGTACCCGCACTTCCACTCTTTGGAGCAGCACTCTTACTTTTATTTGGGAAGCGCATTGGAGAACCAATAGCGGGGTGGATTGCTACCGCCTTAATGTTCGGATCCTTCGTTGTCTCAATAGTCATGTTCTCTGCACTTCGTGGGCTCCCCTCGGGGGAGCATGCGCATACGGTAAAGCTCTTTGACTGGTTTGCCTCTGGTGGCTTCAAAGTCTCAATGGGGTTCCTTGCCGACCCGCTATCAGTCACCTGGATTCTTTTTGTAACGGGTATCGCAACACTCATACACCTGTACTCGATTGGCTACATGCATGGTGATGCTCGTTTTAGTCGCTTCTTTGCGTATCTAAATCTCTTCGTAGCGTCGATGCTTATTCTCGTTCTGGGCTCCAACTTCCTGGTTACGTTCTTAGGATGGGAGGGGGTTGGTCTCTGCTCATACTTGCTCATCTCGTTCTGGTTTGAGCGCAACTCTGCTGCTGTCGCTGGTAAGAAGGCATTTGTAACAACACGAGTAGGCGATCTCGGCTTCATGATCGCGATGTTCATGATCTTTGCAAGCCTCGGCACCCTCGATTACGCAGTTGTCGGCGAGAAGATCGGCGGCCTCGCCTCTGGAACCATCACGGCAATCGCTCTACTTCTTTTCTTAGGTGCTGTGGGGAAGAGTGCTCAGATTCCCCTGCACTTCTGGCTCCCAGATGCCATGGAGGGACCAACTCCGGTCTCGGCCCTCATCCATGCCGCCACAATGGTCACCGCTGGAATATTCATTGTCGCCCGTGCTCACCCAATATTTGAGGCGAGCCAAGCAGCCCAAGATGTAGTCATGTGGGTCGGTGCGATTACTGCACTCCTTGCTGCAACCGTTGCCCTGGTACAGACTGACATCAAGAGAGTTCTTGCTTACTCAACAGTCAGCCAGTTGGGGTACATGTTCCTTGCTCTTGGAGTCGGCGCGTATACGGCAGCAATCGGACTAGTAGTAGCGCATGCATTCTTTAAGGCTGCGCTTTTCCTCGGCTCCGGTTCGGTGATTCACGGGCTCGATGAAAACCAAGACATACGTACGATGGGGCGCCTGCGCAAGTACATGCCGTTGACCGGTTTTGGTTTCATTGTTGCGTGGCTTGCCATAGCGGGTCTTCCGCCCTTCGCAGGGTTCTGGGCCAAAGACGAGGTACTCGCAAAGGCTTTCTTCCACGGGGACTACGCGGTCTGGCTCATTGGTGTTGTGGCGGCGATCCTCACAGCGTTCTACATGACACGCGAGACGTTCTTGGTCTGGTTCGGTAATGAACGCTTCGCCGCAGTGAGCGCCGAGACTGAGATCGATGGCGAGGCAGCACACGCAGAATCCCCTGCTGGATCCCATGCTGAGTCACATGAAGCCGGCATGATCTCGACAGAGTCGCCGACAGTTGCTTACGGCACCGCCCCTGCCCCAGCGCGAATGACCCATGCTCCGCACGAAGCACCTGCAACGATGACGATCCCTGTTCTAATCCTTGCCGCCCTAGCAGCAATCGGTGGATTCATCATCCTGCCTTTCAAGGGCTTTGAGTATTTAACGCAGTTCCTTGAGCCTGTCTTCGAGACCGTAAAACCAATTGAGGCCCCATCCTTCGCAGCAGGGTTTGCTCTATCAACTCTGGCAGTCGTGATTGCAATCACTGGAGTCCTAATTGGTCGAGGTATGTATCGCAAGGGATTAGAGGATCCGGCAGGCGACCCTCTAGACCGCCGCTTGGGGAGCCTCGGTCGCCTATTTGGTAACGCGTATTACTTTGATGCAGTACTCGCACGCTGTGTCGATGGCCCGATCCGACGTTTTGCTGAGTGGATTGCCAACACGGTCGATCAAGGGATTATTGATGGTGCGGTTAACGGAGTCGCCTCGGGGGTTGCGTCAATAAGCAACGGAGTGCGTCGAGCCCAAGGTGGAGTTGTACGCCAGTACGCACTCGTGGTCTTCGCCGGAGTGGCTGCTCTACTCATATTTGCACTGGTTAGGTCATAATGGATTTCCCAATTCTTACAGCGCTCATACTTCTGCCGTTCGTTGGTGCGCTCTTTGTTGCTTGCCTACCTAGCAATCGGCCAGAGACGATTCGTATCGCAGGGATGGTCACAGCGCTTGCAACATTTGGTCTGGCGCTATGGATGCTCGCGGATTTTGAGAGCGGCAAAGCGGGATACCAGTTTTTGAGCTCACATGCTTGGTTTAGCGATCTTGGGGTGCGTTATACGCTCGGGGTCGATGGGATCAGCCTCTTCATGGTCGTGCTCAACGCTCTACTTCTACCGATTGCGCTTCTCGCATCGACCGGAGTAAATGAGAGAGCTAAAGCATTTACGGTTTGGCTGCTCGTGTTAGAGGCCGCACTTATGGGTGCGTTTTTGGCGCTCGACCTGGTTCTCTTCTTTGTCTTCTTCGAGGTTGTGCTTGTGCCGATGTACTTCCTCATCGCAGGGTGGGGGCATGGTCGACGCAACTACGCAGCGACGAAGTTCTTCATCTACACAATGGCTGGGTCAGCGTTTCTATTCGTAGGGATACTCGCCGTTGGCTTCCTTCACCAGTCTGCAACGGGCCTTCTGACATTTGATGTACGTGTACTCACGCAATGGGCGCCAGCGGGGATCGCCCCTACAACAGCGGCATGGCTCTTTGCTGCCTTCACGATTGCCTTCGCAGTAAAAGTCCCACTCGTGCCGCTCCACACGTGGCTTCCAGATGCGCATACCGAGGCCCCCACCGCAGGCTCAGTAATTCTTGCGGGTGTCATGCTGAAACTAGGTACGTATGGATTCCTGAGATTCGCGATCCCCATATTCCCGGCAGCGGCAGTTAAGTACGCACCGGTTCTGCTTACTCTTGCTGTAAT
>JBAXPT010000044.1:0-12137 GCA_037132095.1 Actinomycetes bacterium | reverse complement strand
AGAGAAGACTCGAGTCACAAAACCATCTCGCCCCATGAGCACTGCTCTGGTAATCGCAGCATTGACGATGACCATGGCATTTGGCCTTGCAGCCTGCGGTAACAAAGAGTCCCTACAGGCAACGGCTACCTCGGATAAGAAGGTAAACCCGGCTCCCGTGCTTGAAGACCCAAGCGCTACCGGCCGAGAGTTGATTACTAAGTGGCTGACCGCTCTTAAAGATCGCAACCTTGAATCAATTGATGAGCAGCTTGCACCTAACTTCCAGATTCGTAGGGCAAACGGATCAACGGCAACCAAAGAGGAGTATCTAAAATCGCCGGCGGTCGTAACCAGTTTTGAATTAAGCGAAAAACTGGTCGGTATACAGCATGGTCAGACTCTCTCGCTTAACTGGGCGATCAAAGTTGAGGAGACCATCGGCGGAATTACCTACTCAAATTCCGAGGCGCCTCGCATGACTAGCTTCGAGTGGAATACCGATAAGTGGCAAATAGTTACCTACGCAAACTTCAACGCACCTGCAACGGTAACCACCACCACTTCCACTACAACGCCAACTACCACTACTACTGCTGGCTAGTTAGTTCACTCTTTTGTACGGCTGCCTCTGAGTCGCGGCGCTTAAGGCTAAATGTGATTAGACCTAACAACGCGATTACTCGCAGGCCGACAAATATCCAGAGAAAACTCAGAACTACATGCGTGCCCCAAAGCCTATGGAAGCGCCCAAAGACAAGTAGCGAGACTCCAATGTCGCCTACACAGAATGTGATCCAGTGCCTTCGAGCAATTGGGAGTAGCACAAAGAAGGGCACAATCCATAGGTCGTAGTTGGGTGAGTAGACCTTGTTCGCAAGAATGAATGAGGCGAGCACCGCAGCACCTATCGCAACAACACTGAGATTGCGACGAACCGCGAGAACGCTTATAGCGATAAGTGCAGTTAGCAACGCAGCACCAGCAGCAAGGTTTGCGACGTGGGATGGGTTTCGCGCCACGACGTTGGAGATGCCGGGCGTGCGAAAGATCCAGTACAAGATGCTGCCCCAGGTTGCGCTTCGCTTACCTTGAAACTTGGCTGCGAATGCCCAGCCAGAAGGAGTACGAAGTGCGATCGGCAGGTTAATGAGAAGCGTCGTGATCGCCGCGCCTAGGAGCATGCGCAGCGCACCCCGTCGGTCGCCTGCAAACCACCTCTGTATAAGTAGGGGCGGCAGGAATAGACCTGGGAATAGCTTGATGGATGCTCCGAGTGCAAGTGCGACTCCGGCAGCTGCATCCATGCCCGCCTCTGCAGCGAGTAGGCCAAAAATCGCGGGCAGCAGCGCTAGAGCGTCCCAGTTATGGAATGCAAAAATGAAGAGCATCGGAGCAAATACCCACCTCCAGATTCGTCCTGCTCCGCGCGCTCGGAGTAGCGCAGAGATGGTCAAGATCACAGCGACGGCAACAATGGAGTTAGCGACAAAAAACTGAGTGCAACTGTCTAGAAGTGATGCCCACACCCACGCGACATACCCAATCACAACTGGATACTCGACTGGCCGGTTGATGAAAGGCAATGCACTTGGCGATAGGTGCCATACAAAGTATCTGCCCGGTAGATCGCTAAGTGCATCGTGTCCGCCGTGGCCGTAGAGACTCCACTCAAGAAGGGCCGCACCAAGCAGTGTCATCAGAGTCGCAAGAAGAACTCTTGCTAACGGCATGGAATTCTCGGGAGCCCCCTCACTCCCAGCGAAAATGTGCGATCGAAAATCTGCAAAACGACTGGAGGCTTGGTCATTGGTTAACTTACTCCGTAAATCAGCTTTGGCCATCTGCCCGCCTCTCCGCCGGAGAGCGTCTCACACGAAGGTAACGAAAAGGTTAAAGACCTTGGTTTCCCTATCCACCTTTAGCGTCGGTAACCGCTACGAGGGTATCCGAGTAGGCGACCCCGCCTCCCCAGTCGGTTAGGCGATCGCTCGTAAGCGAGTTTGCAACGCCACCCTCGTGAGCATCGCCCCACCAGCCCCATGGAATTGCGACAACACCGGTGCGCAGGCGATCTGTTACTCGAACTCTTAGGGTTACTTCGCCGCGGTCATTCGATACTTTGACCAATGCCCCGTCAGAGAGATTGAGCGCAGTTACATCGGCTGCGACCATCTCAAGATATGGCCCAGCCTCGTCTGAACCGTGTTCTGCTCTTTGGTGTTCTGCTCTTTGGTGTTTAGGCAGATGCGAGTACGAAGAGTTGAGGAACCGTGCATGCTGTTTCGGTGTCAAGAGGCGGAATGGAAATCTCTCAAGCTGCTCGGGCGCATACTCGGAGGGGGCCTCATAAGTAGGTAGTGCTGGCTGCCCGAGAGCACGCAACTCCTCGCTCACAAACTCAACTCGACCGCTCTGCGTTGGAAATACTCCATCCCCGAAAGGTCTTCCATCTTCAGGGTAGGGAACGCGCACTTGATGCTCATCGCGTAGTTGATCAATATCGATACTCGGTAGCGAAGAGGTCAGAACGGCTAGGTCATCCTCAAAGAGTGCAGGCTCTGTCAACCCGAGTGCAGATGCAAGTTGCCTATGAAACTCTGCGTTGCTTATCGACTCGCCCACTGGGGCAATCGCCGCTTCGTTCCAACCAAGATTCAAGTGCCCCCACGCTGGAGTTACATCGCTACTCTCAAGCTGTGTAGTTGCAGGGAGAACGATATCAGCATATCTCGCAGTGTCAGTAAGGAATTGCTCGTGGACGACTGTAAACAAGTCTCTGCGCTTAAAACCCTTGCGCAGCAACTCAGTATTCGGGACGCTCACCATTGGGTTAGTGCCCCAAACAAATAGCGCATGCACGCTTGGGTTTAACGCTGTATTCGTGAGGATGTCCGCGAGACGAACCTCGTCGAGCACTCGGGGCTCGCGGGAACCTAGAAGATCGGGGCGACTTAGAGCGTCATGGTCGATTACTAGGTCTGTCCAGGATCCAACACTTCGGGCTAGCCCGCCACCACGATCGCGCCATGCGCCGACAAGGGCGGGGAGGCATGCAAGGGTGCGGAAGAACATTCCGCCATGCTCCCGGTGCTCGGCTCCAATAAGAGTGCGTATCGCTGCGGGGCGAGTAGTTGCATACTCACGTGCAAGAGTCGCGATCTCGTCTTCAGCAAGCCCACATATCTCGGCTGCTCGCTGAGGGGTCCACTCTCTAACATGCTCCTCTAACTCAGCGAAGCCGAGAGTGTGTGCTGCAACCCATTCGTGGTCTTGGAGACCGTCGCGAATAATCACATGCATCATTGCGAGCATTAGCGCGACATCAGTACCAGGGAGAGGCTGAATGAACTGGTCAGCTTCGTCTGCAGTAATGGTACGGATTGGATCGATGACGATGATGCGAGCGCCCTTACCACGCGCTGCCTCAATAGTTGGCCAGAGATGCCGATTGGTGAGGCGAGTGTTGCTGCCCCAGATGATGATTAGTTTTGAGTGGGCCAACTCCTCTGGATCGAGTGCGAGTTTGGTGCCGTTGGTCATCGCGACACCGGCGCCTGCGACTGCTCCACAGAGTGCACCCTGTAGGCGCGTTACTCCAAGCGCATTCCAGAGTCGATATGGGAACCCCATTGCTAAGAGACTTTGGTTTCCTGCTCCACTAAATGGCAGCACCGCCTCGGCGCCATGGTTTTGGATGACCGATTGGAGTTGAGATGCAATCTCTCCCAACGCTGTTGCCCAAGAGATTGTCTCGAACTGACCAGAGCCTTTAGGGCCAATACGCCTGAGTGGAGTGGTCACACGGCTGTCACTGTAAGTGCGATCGATAAAGTGATTTACCTTGGGGCAGAGTTCACCTTTACTAAACGGATGGTCGGGGTCGCCGCGTAGTTTTACCGCTACACCGTTCTGGACTGTAGCGATCCAACCGCATGAATCTGGGCAGTCGTGATGGCAGGTTCCATACGCAGTCGTTATGTTGGCTCGGCCTGTGTTGTCTGATGAATCCAGAATTGACACCATGGAGAAGATACTACGAGATATCAACAGCGGGCGGAGTTGGAGTTACGGCTTAGCTGTACCCGTCGGACCGGAGGAGGGCTGGGGATTCTTGGGGAGCCCAAGTTGTGGAATCATCCAGCGCGTAATTAGAAGTGCTCCAGCGCCTTGGTAGTGAAGGAAATCAGGGCGCAGCTTGATGCCCTGCTCGATTGCTTGACACTCGTCGTATTTTGGGCAGACTCGCTTTGCTAGGTCAATCAAGCCGACCTCTGGGTGCTGCTTTGCGTATCGCAGAAATGTCGCATTTTGACACTTGGTCAGTGGAACTACCTCAGGTGTGAAACCAAATACTGGGGAGTAAGCAGTTGTGCTAATCACTAGGCGTGCCCCACGTGAGGTAAGGACGCGCTGTGCATCGGTGAGCCCTTGCGATGTCCACTTTTTGTATAGAGCGTCGCATGGCTTTGCCCAGCCGTCACCACGATTACCCCCTACATGAGTCGCACCAAGCAGCATCACCACGATGTCGGGGTCAAATTGCGCCACTGCACTAGGCCATGCGTGTGTGCATGATGCCGAAGCCCTGCCATCGCCAAGTTCCGGACCGCGCTCTTTCAAAACCGTAGGAAAATGGCATGCGGGAAATGCTGCGTTGAATGTGATTATATTGAATTCATCATCCAGCGGAGTAAAGCCCTGGTCAGCCAAGTACCACCCAACAGAGTTCCCGACGATCATTACGCGTGTAGCTCCGGGGTGGTCAATGGTCTTCTGAAGTGCGTTGGCAGATTCTTGCTCGATAGTTTTTTGTTTGATTGGGCTTGCCTCGGCGCCTCGCGTTGATATGAGAGCAAGAGATACAAGTAACGCGGCAGCGAACGGCGTAAACCACCGAAGGGTCTTGGTGGAGAAGGCCCCGTATCGAATGGGTTTCTCAACAAATCTGTAAGAGAGCAGTGCAACCGCGAGCGTGACTGCAAGGCGAACAGTTAGAAGAGGCCAGCCGCTCAATCCAACACGATCTGCATTGAGCCAGACATAGATGGGCCAGTGCCAGAGATAGAGGCCATAACTAATTATCCCAGCCTCTACGAATGGGCGTGCTGAGAATGCGCGGGCAAGTGGTCCGGAGTCTGGGTGCGTAATCGCTGCTATAACTGCGGTCGCTGCGAGACTGCAGATTAAGAGGCCACCTGAGTAGAGGCCACCTTGCTCGAGTCGGAAATATGCCCAGATGAGTATCGCGGTCGCTATGACGCCAAGAATCTCTAGGGAGTGACGCCCCCGTTTGGTACTCGCTGCCCCCCTCCAAGCGATCCAACTCGCGAGTGCTGCACCAAAGAGAATTGCTGCAGCGCGCGTATCTGTTCCGTAATAGATGCGGACTGTTCCTTTTGAACTGCGCCAGATCTGAAGGGCTAATGCAGCTGAGGCGATGGAGAGGATGAGCGATGTGAAGAACATTGCGCGTGCCCACGCAATTGCTGTTCGCCCGCGACGAACGAGAAATCCAACGCCGAGAGCTACGAGTGGCCAGACCACATAGAACTGCTCCTCAATAGCGAGGCTCCATGTGTGGTTTAAAGGAGAGGGGGAGGTGAAGAGTCTCCAGTAGTCGTAGTCAGCAAGGACTAGATGCCAGTTCGCAACGTAGCCAAGAGTCGCTAGAAAATCACCGCGAATCTGATTGAGCTCCGTGGGTTTCGCAATGAAGATTGCATACGCGCAGACTGCAAGGAGCATAAGAAAGAGTGCAGGGAGCAGGCGCCGGGCACGTCTTGCCCAGAAACCGCCCAATCCGATTGTTCTGGTGCGTGCTGTCTCCGCTAACAGGATTGAAGTGATGAGATAACCAGAGAGAACAAAGAAGAGGTCTACTCCGAGGTATCCCCCTTTTAGTACTCCTCCGTGGAATAGAAGCACTGCAATAACTGCAGCACCGCGGGCACCATCAAGCGCCGTGATGTGGCGACGCTCGGCCAATGGGGACTCAGTCTTTGGAGCCTCAACGACCGAAGACGTCATCCCAATCGGAGAGTCTCAAGCGGCTCTAGTTTGGCGGCACGCCTAGCTGGATAGAGGCCGGCGATAATGGATACAACAATTGCAAGGGCAACCCCGGCGGGCGGGATCCATGTCTGAAGTACGAAGACCCATCCGGATAACCAGACCCCAACGAGAATTGCAAAGGCACCGAGGAGGACCCCAAGGATTCCGCCTAGAAATCCGACAACCATTGCTTCTAGAAGAAATTGTTGAGCAATCGTTCGACGAGTGTGCCCAAGAGCGCGTCGAATGCCGATCTCTGTTGAGCGTTGCATCACAGAGATTGACATCACGTTTGCGATTCCGATTCCGCCAACAATAATTGCGAGCAGACCCATTGAGGCCACGATGAGTTGTAGCTGTCGGTCGCTCTGGGCTGCTAGTTGTAGTGCCTCGGCCTTTATCTCTGTGGCGACTTCTTTTGGTCCCCCTAAAGAGATTGCAGTGCGAAGTGCATCGGAGGTCACCTGCTCCGTGCCCGCCGTGGAGCGCACATAAAGTTTTGTCGGCAGCACATCTTCTTTAATGAAGTCAGCATCTGCTGAAGCAAAGGAAATAAATGCTGCGTTGTCTAGTGACGGATCCAACTCCACTTTACCGAGTACGCCAATTACTCCGTAGGGCTTACCACCGAGGTCGATGGTGCGGCTCTCTCCCGGGAGGTAGCCGAGTTCATTCGACAATCCGCTACCGATTACAACTGCACGAACAGCGTTGTCGTTATCGGCTTTGCTGATCCACCGTCCGCTGGTAAGTGGAACCTCGAGTACGAAGGGAAGTCGCGTATCGGTGCCAACAACTGGAATTGGGGTTGTCTCATACTTGGCTTTTGCTTGGGGATAGGGGGAGACGATGATGTCCGTGAGTTGCACGACCGAGGCAACCTTCTCGACTGTCTCTACTTGTTCAGCGCGCCTCACGGCATCTTTAGGGAGCGTGGGATTCTGAGAACCAAAACTGCTTGCGGCCTTAGCCTCAATCAGGTTGGTGCCGAGTTGTGCAACCTTTGCCTTCAAGTCACCTTTTGCACTATCTGTGAGGCCGACTGCCGCGACAATTGCCGCAACTCCAATTACGGGGCCCATGAGAAGCAGTATGGTTCGGACCTTGCGTGCGAAGAGGCCTCCGAAGGCGACACTTATCAGATCACGGGTATTGCGCGAGATCATGAGAGCACCTTGTATTCGTCAGCAACGATCTCGCCGTCGCGCATTGATACTTTGCGGTCTGCTCTGCCGGCAACACCTTGATCATGGGTTACGAGTACCACTGCTCGCTCAGTTGATCTGAGGGACTCAAATATCTGCATTACGTTCTCAGCGTTGGTGGAGTCAAGCGCTCCGGTTGGTTCGTCGGCAAGAACAATGATCGGGTCAGTAACAAGAGAGCGCGCAATGGCAACTCGTTGTTGTTCGCCCCCCGAGAGCTGCACCGGCCGATGGTCGTGGCGCAAACCAAGGCCGACTCTCTCGAGTGCGTCCATCGCTTTCTCTCGACGCTCGGCAGGTTTGAGTCCTCGGTATAGGAGGGCGGTCTCTACATTTCCAAGAGCGCTGAGGTGCGCAATAAGGTGGAACTGCTGAAAAACAAATCCAATTGTACGCCCACGAAGTCGAGTTCGGCTTGGGTCGTCAAGAGTTGTGATCTCCTCACCGGCAATTTTTATGGATCCAGATGTAGGAAGATCAAGGCAGCCAAGCAGACCAAGCATGGTTGATTTACCAGAACCAGACGGCCCAACGATTGCCATAAAATCTCCCGGCATGATGCGCAGAGATACGTTACGCATCGCAAATACCTTTACCTCTTCGCCATAGACGCGCGAAACATCTGTCAGCTCAAGGAAAGGTTCTTGTGATTCTGGAGCGGATTGGGTCATCTCGGCTACTAATTAGCTGGAGTCGTAACGGAGACGACTACAAGTTCTTTACCGGTCAGGCCTTTGGTGACCTCAATGAACTCATCTTGGGTAAGGCCAATTTCAATGGGGGTTCTCTTTATTCGCCCTGAGTCGGTGACGACCCTCACATAATTCTTTGAGCCACTCTTTAGAACCGCTGCAATTGGAACTGCAATGACATTGACTCGCTCCGCAACCACGACATCAATGCTCACGGTTGCCCCGTCAACGTTTGGAAGATCTCCTGTGGCCTCGACTGTCCCCTCGTAAGTCTCCGTCTTATCGGCGCCCACGGTTGAGGTCTCATCTAACTTTGTGATTAGCCCTGGTATCGGTACTCCACCGGCCTCGAGCTGCACATCGGCCTGCATGCCGAGCTCGATTTTGGAGCGCTGCGTAGCGGTCATCTTGAGTTTTACTGCAAGAACCGGCTCTGTGAGGTTCAATACGGGTGAGCCCTGAAGAACAAACTCGCCCTCATCTACAGCGACAGTGCCGATGCGTGCTGGCCAGTTCGCGACGATCATGTCGCTTGGGTAGAAAATTACGTCATCGGAGAATACGCGAACGGTAACCGTGACAGATGATGTTCCAGCGCGCATGAGTGCAAGACCGGATAGGACTTGGTAATCCTGCCCAGGAGTTGCACTACCGCCAACTTGGTAGTTAATGGTGGTGTCTTCAACCATTTCCTGAGTGGCAAGGATCGTAAATGAAGTGCTTCCACCTTCACGCACATCGCCTCCACCCGAGACATTGAGTTCTGGCACATCGCCTGACTGGACGGTAACCGTTGCAGTATTCGGATTAGCAGGTGCGTACGGAAGCGGCGTGAGAATGTCGGGATCAGGTATAACAGTCGCTGTAATCGTTTCGTCTGATTCGACGAGATTATCGGAGCGAGGGTTGATATTGAACGTTACCTCTGTATTGCCTGAGGTGAGAGTTACATAGTCATTAGCGAGAGGGCGGTAGTCCTGTTCGACGGTTGCGCTGCCCGTGATCTTCACAAAGATATCTACGTTTCGGTTCAGCTCAACATTTGAGCGCAGTCTGAACGTAGCGTTCTGCCCCTCGTTGATTGTTGCGGAGTCTACAGAGATTGTGATCTGCGGAACTATGTCGGTTCCGTTCGCATTGATAGTCACCGCGGCTCTATCTGATGGCCCAACAACGTAGTTGGGGTCGTTCCCGAACTGCGTTGTCATTGTGACGGTTATGTCTTCTTCATCCTCAACGACGATGTCATTGAAAATGTCAGAGGAGAACGAAGTACTTGTCTGGCCGGCGAGGATCGTCGCATTGTTCTTGATTGTTTTATAGTCTGCATTGCGGTTTGAGTCTCCCGCAGTCGCAGCACCACCAATCTGTAGAGCAACAATGGTGTCATTGGCCGGCGCCACGTCTGCGTTGAGTGTCCAGGTAGCAACTCCGCCCTCGTCTGCATACCTAGGTGTTGCCGAGAGGTTGATAACAGGCTTATCAGGAGTACCGGTTGCTGAGCGTCGGGCAACAGCCGTGAGGGCATGAACGACACCACGTTTTGCAGGTGCAATTGGTCCTACAAATACCTTTTCTTTGCTACTGACCGCGTTGGCATTGGAGAGAATGGTTGCTGAACCAGTGCCGCGTTTTCCTATTTTGTAGCCAGCGCTGTTTCCAGTGAGGGAAAGCTGAACTGTCTCGTCGGTCTCGGGCTTGGCGCCACCGTATCCGTGAACTGTCTGCCACTTTGCTAATGCTGATCGCGTCTGCTCTGTAAACGTGCGGTCGACTCTCCCTGGACTAAATCCATCGGATGCAAGAATCCTCTCGAGTTGGGCAACATCTGGTCCATCAGAACCCACATCGAGGGTACGGAAGAATGAGAAGTCACCCTTCACCGCTACGGCCTCGCGACCATCGAGAGCAAAAATTGCATCCCCTGCGTTGACCTCTTGAGCGTCCTTCACATTTACTTTGCTTACGCGACCATCGGTGGGGGCATTGATCGTCTGCGTCTCCTCTCTGCGTAACTCTCCACTAACGGTGAGGATGTCTTGGAGGGTCTGTCGAGAGACCGGCTGGGGAGTGATGGAGGTCTTCTTCGTCGATGAACCACCACATGCAGCAAGCAATGAACCGGTCATTACAATCGCGCCGATTGTGGCAAGAGAGCGTTTAAACATTACGGAGAATCTCCTAGATAGTCGAGATAAATACTTGTGGATTAGAGGTTTTTATTTGGTGAAGGTTTTTAGTTAGTGAAGGTATTAGTTAGCGATTCCGACCTCGGCTGAGCACTGGTTTAGATCGCGGCTGTTGATTGAGCCATCTGGCGATCGGAAGACTGCGGGGACAAGCAATCCAATTTCGTTCGTGGTTGTTGTAATTTTCCAGCCGCGTTTCTCGAGGCATGGCTTGAGTTTCAGGAAGGCCTTATTACGTTCTTTGACCTGTTTGGGAGTGAGTTCTGCCCGGACGGTGTTGAACTCGGTAAGTATCTGAACAATCCCGGTGCGCGCTGCGCACTTGCTAAGAATCGCGATGTACGCCGGGTCCTGAAATGCAGGGTTGCTGCGGTCAAGAAGATTTCCGCGCACCTTGTCTCCGCTTGCTGCAATGCACGCGCTGAATTTCGCATAGGCATCGAAGAGGCGAGTCTCAACTGGGCGGGTATCAAGGTTTTGAGGTACGCCATCGGCACCTGTTGCTCCCGTGGCAGTGCTTATACCTTTTGCTGCATTTTTCCGGAAGTCTTTGACCTCTTTGGGGGTGAGAACCTGAACATCCTCTGGGCTACGAATAACGGTTGAGGAGGCTGCATCTGAGCTGCAGGAAGACAATGCGAGAGAGACAAAGAGAACGGAGAAAAGAGCGATCGTCAAAGATTTAGCACGGGTATGACAAGACTTTTGGTTGTAACCCACGCTAGAGACCCCCAGGACCGGTTTGGCGAATAGCGAAGGGTATCGGAGGCAATGCCGGTTGTCCCATCGCGGCGGCCGTTCTCTGCACGGAAAGACGAAATTTGAGTTTGAACTCCCCTAATTGCTGCCTGTAGGTGGGAGAGTGCAGAGGTGAGCAAAGCCTGCTGTGCACCTAATCGAGATGAGGCGGAGAGTCTCAGAATGAGGAATCTGCGCTCATCTCACCCTGAGGAGCGTTCAGGCGAACCTGTAAAACAGGCCGAGGATGAGATTGGCGGCCGACGCGTCTCAAACTTGCCCATGATTGAGTTTGCCGAGATCCCTGCCGGAGTCTTTCTAATGGGCAACGCGCGCGGAGATGGCTATGAGGCTGATGGCGAGAGCGCAGTGCACGAAGTATCAGTTGGGGCCTTCTCCATAGGTGCAACTGTGATTACGAACGCTCAATTTGCCGCTTTTGTATCTGATTCGGGCTATGTAACTGAGGGCGAACGATTCGGGTGGTCCTTTGTTTTTGCCGGCCACCTGCCTGACGACTTCGAGGAGACGCGCGGGGTAGTCGGGACCGAGTGGTGGCGACAGGTCTACGGCGCGACTTGGTTTAGCCCTGAGGGGCCTCACTCCAATATTGAGACTCGATCTGATCATCCGGTCGTGCACATTTCGTGGTCCGATGCTGAGGCGTTCTGTAAATGGTCAGGTACTCGACTCCCGAGAGAGGCTGAGTGGGAATACGCAGCGCGCGGGGGTTTACTCGGCAAGGCCTTTCCGTGGGGCAATGATTTAGAGCCCGATGGCGAGCACCGAATGAATGTGTTTCAAGGCGATTTTCCAGCCCAGGACTCCGGAGCGGATGGCTATACGGGGACTGCCCCAGTTCGATCATTCGCCCCCAATGGATTTGGGCTCTACGAGACCACGGGGAACGTCTGGGAATGGTGCTCTGATTATTTTGGGCAGGATTATTACCGAGCAAGTGAGAGCGTGGATCCGCGTGGACCGGCATCCGGGACGCATCGAGTAATGAGAGGTGGTTCATTTTTATGCCACTCCTCATACTGCAGGCGTTACCGAGTAGATGCACGTAGTTCCAACACGCCAGATACGAGCGTTGGTCACCTCGGCTTTCGAGTTGTAGCTCTTCCATAGGTAGTAGTACCCGGTGGCGATAACGCTCTAGGTAGAAAGTCACGGGACTTTATTCCCACGCTATTCCCACGCTTATTTCTTCGTTCCCTGTGGGTTCCTTACTTTTCCCAACGCAATCACAACAAAGCTGTATCGCGTCAAGCGCGTAG
>JBAXPT010000043.1:0-12197 GCA_037132095.1 Actinomycetes bacterium | reverse complement strand
GTGTCGCGAAACACGACCGATGACCATTCGAATATTTTCGATGCTGTGGAGGTAATGGGACTATGTTCGAACCCCTCGTGGGGCCAGAAACTCCTTAGTTCCAGGGGTTTCCGATCGAGCCATCACTGCTGAATCGGCGTTTCAAAGGACCCCACGGGTATCTGCAGAAGTAATGGGGCAAAGTTCGAACTCAGGAGTTACGCCAAACTGCTGTCGCATATGTGCTACAGTTGTGCATGTCAGAAATTGCCTCTCGTGAACTTCGAAACAACACTCGGTCACTCCTGCAAAGGGTTGCTGGTGGCGAAGACGTCGTCATCACGGTGGACGGTCAGCCCGTCGCAGCATTGCGATCGTTGAACCTTCGACCTCGTTGGATGAATGGAGCCGACTTTGCGCGGCGTTTGGCTCATCGCCAGGCCGACCCAGGGCTGCGAGCGGAATTGCATGTCTTGTCGCCGGACATGACCGACGACCTACCACTGTGACGCGAGGGCTTGCCGACACCTCGGTATTCATCGCGCGCGAGTCTGGCCGACCGCTCCAAGCGTCACTGTTGCCCGATGAACTGGCGGTTTCGATTATCACCATTGGTGAGCTGCGTGCGGGAGTGCTGGCTGCTAGCGACGTCACGATTCGTGACACGCGTTTAGCGACGCTGACAGCGGCTATGACACTCGATCCCATTGCCATTGATGACGATGTCGCAGCCCAGTGGGCGCGCCTACGAGTAATGCTGCGTGACTCAGGACAACGAATGCCGGTCAATGACTCGTGGATTGCTGCGACGGCAATGGCACTTCAAGTGCCGATTGTCACTCAAGACGACGACTACATCAACCTGGCAGAGCTGCCCGTCGTTCGCGTTTGACCCTGAAGAGCCAGGGGGTCGAACCTTGGCGTCGATGTTGCTGTGCTTTTGACACTATTTTGTGGAGACGATGGGACTCGAACCCACGACTTCTTGCTTGCAAAGCAAGTGCTCTAGCCAACTGAGCTACGTCCCCGAGACGCAGAGCATACGCCGCGACGGGCTTGGGAATAGAGCCGGGTTAGGCGCGAAATACCTGGCCACCGTCGGCGTTGAATACATGGCCTGTAATCCACGAGGCCTGATCCGAGAGCAGGAAGAGGCAGAGCCCCACCAAATCATCGGGTGCCCCCATGCGCTTTAGGGCTAGGCCATTGATAATTGGGGTCATGAACTCCTCTGGGACCACCGTTCGAGAGGCCTCAGTATCGATGGGGCCAGGCGCGATTGCATTGACCCTGATTTTCTGCCCCCCGAGTTCGTGGGCGAGTTGCTGCGTCAGTGAATTAACACCTGCCTTGGCCAACCCGTAGAAACCTGCATATAGATATGCCGCTGTTGAGGATTGATTCACGATCGCTCCGCCGCCGCGTTTGCGCATCGATCGGTACACGGCCCTTGTGCAGTTGAGCGCCCCGAGTGTGTTGACGGCTAGAAAACGCTCGAGGTACTCCCAATCCACAGTGAGTAGTGCATCGAGTTTCATGCCACCAAAGATCGCCGCGTTATTGACTAGGTAATCAACTCCGCCAAAATGCTCGATCGTCGCTGCGGCCATCTCGGCGGCAGACTCGGGGCTTGCGACATCGACGCTTAGCGCAAGTGCATCTCCGCCGTTAGATCGGATCGCCGCTGCGACACCCTCAGCGCGCTCGGTATCAATATCTGCAACTACTACTGATCCTCCAGCCTTCGCTATCGCCTCGACATACGCCTGTCCTATACCGCCGCCGGAACCGGTCACGATCGAGACAGTGTTCGAAAAGTCAAACGTAACTGCGGCCTTGTTTACGGCGTCACTCACTTAGGGTCCGCCTTGTTTGCGTCGTTATTTTTCCTGGACTCATCACGCGCTGCAATTACTTTCTCGGCGGCGGCATTCGCACCTGTTGAGAGCGGCCAACCAACGTAGTGAGCAAGGTGAACAACAATCTCGCGCACCTGATGCTCGGTGAGTTCTTCGCGCTCCAATGCCGCTCCGAACTGAATCTCAAGAAGCTTCGGCATTCCTTGCGCTGCTAACACGCCGATAGCGAGCATTCTTCTATCGCGAACATCTAGACCGGGTCGCGTCCAGATATCGCCGAATAGATGATCGACGGTTACATCGACATAACCACCCGGAATAGTCGCGGGGTCGTAGGAGAATCCGTAGACCTCCTCCATCTTGGCCATACCGCGTTCACGTGAAGTGCTCGCCATTGGTGCTTCGTCTTCTCTTGGTGTTTCATTCATGCTGGCTCCGCTATCGACTTGGTCTCCAAATATTCTTCAAACCCTGCAACGCCCATTTCGCGCCCGACTCCTGACTGTTTGTATCCACCAAACGGAACATCCGGGCTAAACCAAATGCCTCCGTTTACTCCAACCGTACCTGTTCGCATTGCATTAGCGACTCGAACAGCTCGATCTCGATCGCCAGACCAGACAGAGCCTGAGAGTCCGTAGACCGAGTCGTTCGCGATACGCACCGCATCCTCGTCACCATCGTGGGGTATCACAACAAGAACGGGGCCAAATATCTCCTCTTGAGCAACACGGGCATCATTGCTTACGCCTGTAATCAAAGTTGGCTCAACGAAGAAGCCTCGATCCATGTTCGATGGCCGCCCCCCGCCGGTGACAATTGTTCCGCCCTCCTCAACTGCTAAGCGGATGTATCCCTCTACACGCTCGCGCTGGCGTGCGCTTACTAGCGGGCCGCAGACTGTCCCTCCATCCGTGGGGTCTCCGGCTGGGAGCTTTGCGAGAGTTGCTGCAGTAAGCGAGACCGCTTCATCCAATTGAGCGCGCGGCACAACGAGACGCGTAGTAATCGCGCAGCCTTGGCCAGCGTGTGTGCAGACCGTAAAGGCTGCAATCCCGGTTGCTCCCTTCAAGTCGGCGTCGTCAAGAACAACAAACGCCGACTTCCCGCCGAGCTCAAGAAACACTTTCTTTAAAGTCTCAGATGCACTTCGCATTACTGATCGACCTGTCGCAGTCGACCCTGTAAACGAGATCTGATCAACTCGTGGATCAGAGGTAAGGGCTGCACCGATTCCGTGATCCGTTGAGGTGACGACGTTGAACACTCCAGCCGGGATATCTGTCTCCTCGGCGATCAGGCGCCCGAGAATTGTTGCGCACCAAGGGGTATCGGGCGCAGGCTTGAGCACAACAGTGTTACCTGCTGCTAACGCGGGGCCAACCTTTGCAAGGTTGATTTGGTGCGGAACATTCCAAGGGGTAATCGCAGCAATTACCCCTGTTGCCTCTCTGCGCGTCCAGCGATGGGCGGGCATACCAAACGGCTCTGCTCTACCCAGGTCATGCTCCCACTCATAACTCTCCGCTAAATCTGAAATCCACCCAAGCGCCTCTACAGGTGTATCGAGTTGCGCTGAGTATGTGAGCATCAACGGCGAGCCCGTCTCGGCAATTGTCATGGAGCGAATCTCGTCTGAGTGCGCAAGGAATGCATCGCGCAGTTGCCTCAAGCATTTAACGCGGAACGCAACATCTGTAGACCAGCTCGTCTCATCGAATGAACGCCGTGCTGCACCAATAGCGTTATCCAAATCAGTCAGGTCGCAGTCAGCCGCAACGCCTAGGACCTCTTCGGTTGCAGGATTAATCGTCTCAAATACTCTCCCGGATGATGCAGCGCGCAGCACACCATTGATCAAGACACGCTCTTCACCAACAATCGTCACTAGAGCGCCTCCCCTACGCCGAAGATTGAGTCACAGTTCTTCTGTGTCACAAGGGCTCCAGGTAGTTCGAGCCCTAGTTGTCCAGCTGTTTGGATCGCGGTAGCGAGGTCTTTCTGCGCTAACGCTGCTGCTGCACGCATTGCACTTACTAAACCTTCGTGGTCATCTGAGCCCATCGGCGCCACTGTTGCGCGGAACATAAGCGTCGAGACACCACCGATTTTTGCATCGCTTGCGCGGATTACAGCGGCGAGTTTTGAGAGTTCAATTCCCGCAGCCTCTGCAATGCGCTGCCCCTCATATGCCGCTAGCCAAGCGCCGTACTGCACAACATTTCGAGCCAGTTTGGCGATGAGTCCACTACCTAGTGGGCCCATGTGAACCACGAGCGACCCGAAGCTATCGAGGGCCGGTCGCGCTCGCTCTATCACTTCCTCATCGCCCCCAACCATGCAGATCAGATCGCCGGTGGCTGCTGCACTGGGGCCACCACTTACGCCACAGTCAATGAGCGAGACTCCAGACTTCTCAGCCTCTGCCGCTATCTCAATAACTGTCACCGGTGAGATGGTGCTCGCAACGATGATGATGCTCCCGGCTGCAGCGCCACTCAGGAGACCATCAGCGCCGGTCACTACCTCGCGCACCTGTGCATCGTTGACGACTGAGATCAGAGTGATGCTGCATTGACGAGCGAGATCAGCCGGGGTCGTAGCGAGGGCGGCAATCTCCGCGAACCCCTCGAGAACATCGGCTCTTAAATCGCAGACAACTAATTCATGCCCAGCCTCAGCGATTGATCTCGCAACTCCACCACCAATATCGCCAAGCCCAACTACTCCGATACTCATTCTCTCGATGCTCGGGCTCTTAATGGCTTCTTCCTGCATTGCTACCTACCTCTTCCATCAAGTGAGCTAAACGTTTGGGTTGGTGGACAGGTGTCCGGACACTAGTCTGATCCCATGCCTGACCCCACCTCTGTATCTCCCTCCGAAGGATTACCCCCCGGAGCATCCCCTGTCTCTATCACTGCTCGACCCACGCCTGCTCCCATCCCACATGAGCGAGACGATTACTCAGGCGCGTTTACACCCGACTTCCGTTACGAAGATCTCTCGAAGCCAGCGCTCGTGAGGCTTGTGCGGGAGTTCGCTCAGGCTGTCCACCTGCTTGACCGCTCAATGTGTGCCGCTATTGGAATGAGCCATGGCGGAGCGGAGGTCCAGCGCCTTGCCATTGAAGAGTGGCGTGGTGCAAGCCCTGTATATGGCGAGCGCCTTCGCGAGATCATGAACATTGAAGGCAACGGCGTCTCCGCAATATTTAAGGTTCTACAACTCGACCCTGGGTTTCCTCATCACTACCTAGATGTTCGTTACGAGCTAATTGATGAGAGTCATGGTTTTTTTGAACTTGCCTACTGCGGCGCTCTAATGGACGCAGAGCCCTGGGGCGAGAAGATGGTGACCAGCATGTGTCACCACATCGAAGACGGAACCTTTGACTACACCGCTCAGGCAGTAAACCCAAAGGCTCATATAAAGCATGTGCATAGACCTCCACGTGTACCGAGTGACCAGTCTCCGCACTGCCGCTGGGAGATCACCATTGACGAGGACAACGAGACAGTGCCGGAGGCTGACATCACGAAGATTGTCCGCGGCACAACCGCTGCAACCTTTAAATACCCTCCAATGCGCGATGGCACCCCGCACATTCCAACGAAGCACTCCATAGAGACCGGCAGGTAGCTAAGTGTCCGTCGCTTACGAAACCACTCGCCGACGCCTAACCGATCGCCAAGTTGAGGCTGCGGAACAATTACTAAACGCTGCAGAGATTGAGGTAGAGCAGACCGGTTACGACGCTCTCTCCATGCGCGGTGTTGCCAAACGCGCTGGGCTGGCCTCCGCTACTGCATACACATACTTCTCATCGAAGGACCACCTCTTAGGCGAGTTGCTCTGGCGCAGGATTGCAGCGGTGCCTGAGACCAAGAATGAGCAGAGCGCCAAAGATGTATCCCCACTCGCCGCACGTCTCGCTCGCGTTGTCTACGACCTTGGCGAGATAACAAATGGGAGCCCTGAGGTAATTGCAGCCTGCACCCAAGCGCTACTCAGTTCTAATCCCGACGTTAAGCCGTTGCGGGATCGCATTGGCCTTGATATTCGCAGGCGTATGACAGATGCTTCGGGTGACCAACGCGATAACCAATTAATAGATGTACTGGTAACCACATACTTCGGTGCGCTGCTCAGCGCAGGCATGGGGCACATGAAGCACAGTGATGTACCTGCATTTGTTGAGAGCGCATTGCTACTTATGACAGAGAGCCGAGAGGATCTGAAGTGAGCGAAGCATCTGCTCTTGATCTCGGCCCAATTGAGTTCAGCCCGTATGACTACCGAATACACGAGGATCCATACCCGACCTACGCGCGCATGCGCTCTGAGGCCCCCGTATTTAGAAACGAGGAGTTCGATTTTTGGGCGCTCTCTCGCCACAACGACATTCTCTCGGCATTCCGAAATATCGAGGTCTTCTCAAACTCTTTTGGGGTTGCGCTCGATCCCTCTGCCTATGGCCCTAACGCTCACCGCACGATGTCCCTCCTTGCGATGGATCCCCCGAATCACACTCGCATCAGATCAATCGTTACTAAGGAGTTCACCCCAAAGAAGATTGCTGCACTCGAACCCCGGATGCGCGCTATTACTCGAGAGCACCTAGAGCCAGCACTCGAGGGTGGAGCCTTTGACTTCATAAATGATTTCGCTGGACTTGTGCCAATGGATGTCATCTCAGAGTTGATTGGGGTGCCATATGCGGATCGCTCCGAGCTGCGCCGGCTCGCTGATCTACTCGTGCATCGCGAAGAGGGCGTATTTGATGTCACTCCCCAAGGCTTTGAGGCAGCGATTGAACTCTTCGTTTATTACGAAGCATTTCTCATTGATCGACGGCTGCACCCAGGCGATGACCTAACTACTCAATTGATAGAGACTGAGATCAATGGAGAGCGCTTGACCAACGAGGAGATAATTAGTTTCTTGTTTCTCCTCGTCGTTGCTGGTAATGAAACAACAACCAAACTTTTAGGCAATGCGTGGTACTGGGCGTGGTGTAACCCCGAGGAGCGAGCCAAGCCGTTTAACGACCCAACTCGCATCTCGGACTGGGTTGAAGAGACCCTGCGCTTCGATGGCTCTACTCAAATGGTGCTTAGAAGAACACATATTCCCATTGTCATCCGCGACACTCACATTGACGCAGGTGCGCGAGTATTTCTTCTCATCGGCTCCGCCAACAGGGACGAAGATGTATTTGACCGCGCAGATGTGTACGACCTTGATCGGCCCAACGGAGACCTAATGAGTTTTGGAAACGGAAAGCACTTCTGTTTAGGCGCACTTCTTGCTCGTCATGAAGCTCGAATCGCTCTCGATGAATTAGTGAAGCACGTAAGTGACTACGAGATTGATGAAGCACTTATGGCGCGTGTGCACTCTGCGAACGTACGTGGGTTCGCGACACTCCCGACAACCGTAAAGGTGCGCTGAAATGGCGAAGTTCCCTCCCCACCCACAACGTCGCGGTGCTGTAATAACCGGTGCATCCTCGGGAATTGGCCTTGCTACCGCCGAAGCATTGGCGCTCGCTGGCCACCCTGTTGTTCTAGGCGCACGCCGAATAGACGAACTAGAGATCGCCGCTGCACGGATTCGCAAGAATGGTGGTGAGGCTCATGCAGTATTTTTAGACCTTGCTGATCCTGCAACAATCGAGACCTTCTGCTCCACAGCACGCGATGCATTAGGCGAGATCGAGATCATCGTTGCAAACGCTGCACGCAATCAGGTTGGTTCGGTTCTCGATACTGAGCCTGAGGAGTTTGAGGCTGCGATGTCGGTCAATGTCGCAGGGACTCACCGAGTTATTCGATCCCTTCTACCTGAAATGGTTGAGAGGAAACGTGGCGACGTTGTTTTTGTTACCTCGGATGTAGTTGTGAATCCAAGGCCCTCGATGGTTGCCTATGTCGCCTCCAAATGGGGCCTCGAGGGTTATGCGAGAGCGCTACAGATGGAGTTGGAGGGGACAGGTATTCGCGCCACCGTTGTTCGTCCAGGCCCAACACTTACCGGAATGGGTATGGACTGGGACGCAGACGCAACCAATGCAGCGCTTGACCTCTGGAGAAAATGGGGCCTCTCACGCCACGACAATTACATGCGCCCAGCCGGTGTCGCCGAGGCAGTGATGGCAGTAGTGGAGATGGCACGCGGTACCCACATCACAACTCTCGAGATTCATCCAGAGGCGCCACTTCATGAGGTAGGCGAGTGACCAGTGCGCCGCTAAAGACTCCACCGACTGTCTCAGGCTCTGACGGTAAAAGTGGTCATCTTGAGGAGCTCCGTACCGACCCGATCGGCCTCCTTGAGCGCGTGCGGGACGAGTGCGGCGACGTAGGGATATTCAACCTTGCCGAGCGTGAGGTTGTTCTTCTGAGTGGAGCCGAAGCCAATGAGTTCTTCTTTCGTGCTCCAGAGGAGGTGCTCGACCAGGCTGAGGCATACCCCTTTATGAAGCCAATCTTTGGTGAAGGTGTTGTATTCGACGCCTCCCCTGAACGACGTCGCGACATGCTTCACAATCAGGCTCTACGCGACAAGTTCATGCGGGGCCATGCAGCCACTATCGCAGCAGAGGTTGAGGCGATGACCGCGAAGTGGGGCGACACGGGCGAGATTGACCTCCTCGATTGGTTTGCCGAGCTAACTATCTACACCTCATCGGCTTGCCTAATTGGGAAGAAGTTTCGTGACGAACTCGATCGTAGATTTGCAGACCTGTACCACGACCTAGAGCGCGGCACTGACGCACTTGCATTTGTTGATCCGTATGCGGATATCGAGTCGTTCGCAATTCGCGACTCTTCACGCGCAGCCTTAGTTGAACTTGTACAAGCCATCATGACTAGCCGTGAAATGGCTATTCCTGCTGAGGGCGATGATCGAGACCTTTTGGATGTGCTTATGTCGATTCGAGAAGAGGACGGCTCACTACGTTTTACTGCCGACCAGGTAACCGGCATCTTCATCTCGATGATGTTTGCGGGGCATCACACAACCTCAACTACTGCATCTTGGATGCTTATTGAGTTGCTTCGTAGACCGGAGCAACTAGGCAGAGTTTTAGATGAGACAGATCGCCTCAATGCCGGCGGCGAGGAGATCTCCTACCGAGTCTTGCGCGAGATGCCTTGGCTAGAGGCTGCCTTGAAAGAGACTCTCCGACTCCACCCGCCACTAATTTTATTGCTGCGCGTTGCGAAGGTTGATCTAGAGATTCAAGGATTAGCAGTTAAGGCAGGCCAGATGGTCGGTGCCTCTCCATGGGTCTCCAATCGAATTCCTGAGGCCTTCGTGGACCCCGATGAATTTGAGTGTGAGCGCTATATCGACCCTCGGGCTGAGGACGAGTTGAACCCTTGGAACTGGATTCCATTCGGAGCAGGGCGCCACCGCTGTGTCGGTGCAGCATTTGCGATGATGCAGCTGAAAGCAATCTTTACGGTGCTGTTTCGCGACTGGAGCCTCGAGCTCGCACAGCCGTCGGATTCATACCGAGCAGATATGTCCAAGATGGTTATTCAGCTTGAGCAGCCTGCCCGCGTGCGTTACAGCCGGCGAGTGAAAGGTATGTGATGCGAGTAATCATTGACCGCGATCTATGCCAAGGACACGGCGTCTGCGAGTCGGAGGCACCGGCAGTCTTTAGCGTTGCACCAAAGTCAGCAACCGTTACGGTTCTCAATGAGAATCCAGATGAATCACTTCGGCCTCAAATCATGGCTGCGGTGAAGTACTGCCCAACCCATGCAATAACAATTAGCGAAGAGGAGTAACGATGCCATACCCACGTGCAGAACTAGAAGAGATGGTTGAGCGTTGGTTAGCGATCAACAAAGAGTGCGAGAAGAACCTCAACTGGGAGCCGATGGCAGAGCTCTATACCGATGACGCAACATATGGCTGGAACGTTGGGCCAAACGATGAGTTCATGGCTGTCGGAAAAGATGAGATCAGAGAACTGGCACTCGGGAGCGAGATGAGCGGGCTCGGTGGCTGGGTCTACCCATACCAGCATGTTTTGATTGATGACGTTAAGGGCGAGATCATGGGGCTCTGGAAACAGGTTGCAATCGCGAAACGCGATGACGGAAGCCATTATGAGGTAGCAGGTCTCGGTGGTAGTTGGTTTGTTTATGGTGGCGACTTCAAATGGAAGTGGCAGCGCGACTTCTTCGATGTCGGGAATGCAACTGCAGTATTTATGGAGATGATTAAGCACGACAAACTTACCGAGGGGATGCAGAAGAGACTCGAGCGCGCAATGGCCGGCGAGCGCCTACCTGGGCACTTCGGTCAAGGCGAGGCTCCAGTCGGACTTTGGGAGCGCTGACCTGGTCTCACTTAATTGTGGCTATTGCCCTTACTATTTACGCGCTGGTATCGGAGCATCTCGCGAGCAGAGTGCACGCCAAAGTGCTCGATAACTCGGGTATGTCATCCCCGGGTTGATATACCCCGCAGCCTCTAAATCTGCATTGAATTTAGGGAGACTGCGCCACGGCATGGCCATGTCAACATGATGCGCGAGGTGAAAACCTGTGTTGTATGGCGTTAACCAGAGGCGCGCACTCCATGACTGCTTCACATTGTGTGTTGTTAATCGACGGTCTGTGCTCGCACCTAATCCGCCATGCTCACCGATGGCGCGCAGTCTGTTTGAGACGCGCCACCCTGTCATCCATGGAGCGAGCCAAAGTATTGGATACGCATACCAGACTCCAGATACAGCCCACGCTGCTCCCCAAATAACGAGCTGTACACCAATGATTGACCAGGCCAATTGCTTTCGTGGCCCAGTAAACGCTCCTCGGAGAAGAGGCTTGAGATTTTTATACCCAGAGATGCCAAGTGCGTCTCGAGTCAGTCGCCTCCGAAGATCGCTTGGCTGACCTGGATACCCAGAGTAGAAAGCAATGTCTGGCTCCTCGGGCCCAAACTCCTCTCGATGATGCGAGAGGTGTGAGTGTCGGTAGAGGTGCATCGGGACAAATACTGGATAAGCGATTAACCATTTACCCACGAAATCGTTTGCAACTCGATTTGAGAATAGGAGTCGATGAGCGGATTCGTGCATCATGATGGCGAAGCGAGCAAATACGGGGGTCATCAAGATAAAGGCAAGCGGCCAGAGCAGCCAGACTCCGCTACGAGCAGGTATCACGAATGCAAGAAGCGCGAAGGCCCAGAGCGAGAGAACGCTAAGGGCGTTGCGCAGATCAGGAATCTGAGCCAACTCGTTTCGCACTCCGGGCGTGAGTACACCGTTTGAGCGAAGGCGCTCGGTTGGGAATGGGTGCTCAAGATGCTCAGGGTTAAGCATCATCTCGGTACGCATGCTTAGAAGCGTAGCGATCGGCTGCTCTTGGAGAGGCTCTGGGTAATTGGGGGGTTGTTTTATCGGTCACCTAGCGCTTGCCCCAACCTCGCCCTAGGATTCGCCGAGCAGTTTCCTCACTCTTCGAAATTTAAGGATAGATCTGAAAATGAAGACTTCATTTGCTCGCTTCTCTACAGCCGCCATGGCTGTGTTGCTAATCGCGTCAGGCATTGTTGCTGGAGTAGGTCTTAACGATGTCACGCCCGCATCAGGATTAGCTGGCGTGCCAGTAGGAGCGGTCTTCGTCCCCATGGACCCAGTGCGAATTCTTGATACTCGAAGCGGCTTTGGTGGAACAGTAGGTCCGGTAGGCAGTAACGACACGATCACTGTTGTAATCGCCGGGGTCTCAGACAACACGATTACTGTTCCAAGCAATGCTGTCGCTGCGGTTCTAAATGTCACTTATGTAAATGCTGCTGGACCTGGATACATAACGGTCTTCCCTGCGGGAACCGCAAGGCCAAACGCATCGAACCTCAACAAAGTGGGTCCAGGGCCGGTGCCTAACATGGTCACTGTTCGCATTGGCGTATTCGGCGCTGTGAATATCTTTAATAATCAGTCACCCGTTGAGATTCTCGCCGACCTCGCTGGGTACTACACGCTCGGGGGTTCTGGAGAGACTGGGGCGACCGGGCCACAAGGAGCGGCGGGTGCAACCGGAGCCACCGGGGCAGCAGGGCCAACCGGACCACAAGGCATAACCGGAGTAACAGGCACGACTGGCGTCACCGGCGCAGCAGGACCAACCGGAGTAACAGGCACGACAGGCACGACAGGAGTCACCGGCGCAGCAGGGCCAACCGGACCACAAGGCATTAGTGGAGCGACCGGTGCAACAGGCGCGACGGGCACGACTGGCGTCACCGGCGCAGCAGGACCAACCGGACCGCAAGGCACTACCGGCGCTACCGGGCTAACAGGCGCAACTGGCGCAACCGGGAATG
>JBAXPT010000042.1:0-12223 GCA_037132095.1 Actinomycetes bacterium | reverse complement strand
CTCTATAAACGATTCGGATTCGTATCTGTAGGTGCTCGAAAGGGTTACTACCAAGACAATGCAGAGGACGCGTTCATTATGTGGGTTCGAGACATCGATACCGCTGAGTATGGCGAACTCGTCGTTCAGTACTCGCTGCGTTACGCGTCAAGTACGAGATTTGAGTTGCCTAGAATTATCCGCGGAGCGCCCCAATGACAACAATTCTTGGGATTGAGACTTCATGTGATGAGACTGCTGCCGCGGTTGTGGTCGATGGATTAGATATTCGTTCGAATGTGATCTCGACCCAAGTCGAACTCCATGCACGATTTGGTGGCGTTGTTCCTGAGGTAGCGAGTCGTGCTCACCTCGAGTCAATGAATGCCGTAATTACTAGGGCTTTAGATGAAGCAGGGGCAAGCCTTGGAGACTTAGACGCAGTCGCTGCATGCCATGGCCCTGGTCTCGCAGGCGCACTTCTCGTTGGAGTAAGCGCAGGGAAGGCTCTTGCACTTGTGCTTGATGTGCCTTATGTAGGGGTTCATCATCTTGAGGCACATCTGCATGCTGCGTGGTTAGAGGACCCAAGTGTTGAGATGCCGATGGCGGTTCTCCTGGTATCAGGTGGCCATACGATGATCGTCTCGATGGAGGGGACCGGGCGCTACCGAATACTTGGGCAGACTGTCGATGATGCCGCTGGTGAGGCTTACGACAAGGTGGCGCGTGCGCTTGGTCTTGGTTACCCAGGTGGACCTGTCATTGACCGCATTGCCAAAGATGGTGACCCAACTGGCGTTGTATTTCCGCGCCCCATGCTAAACGAAGGGCTTGATTTTTCTTTCTCTGGCTTGAAGACGGCAGTGATGCTTGAGATTCGTCGCAACCCCGATCGCCCGGCACAAGATATTGCTGCGTCGTTTCAAGAAGCGGTTGTGGAGACACTGGTCTACAAACTTGAGAAGGCAGCAGATCAAATAGGTGCGCGTACCCTTGTCCTTGGTGGCGGAGTGGCCGCGAACTCTCGACTCCGGGCCCGAGTAGCCGAGGTCGCCGAGAAGAGTGGCAGGAGAGCCCTCCTTCCGCGCCATGACCTCTGTACCGATAACGGAGCGATGATCGCAGCAGCAGCCCATTTTCGACTCCTCTCTGACGGACCGACTCCGCTCGATGACGGGGCGATGCCAGGATTGATCCTGCCCAGTATCGCCTGAGCGCAGAGGGGCGCTCGTTGGGGCTGGTTGGGGCTCGCTAGTGCCCTAAGAATGGGGATCTGAACCTAAAATCCGCCCGCCTTGCCGCCGGGGCGCTTCAATTGGTAGGTTCCTTAGCACTCGCACCCCGGGAGTGCCAAAGCCCGCAAGGGTCAAGGCCTTCAGGGTAAAGACCTACCGGTCCAAGTGAGCAGATCCGATCCCCGCCCTATAAGGGCCAATCCCCACTAGGAGTTCCACCAGATGAACCTCCAACCGCTTGACGACAGAATCGTCGTTCGCACCGCCGAGGCCGAGGAGACCACCTTTAGTGGTCTTGTAATCCCTGACTCCGCCAAGGAGAAGCCCCAGCAGGGCGAGGTACTTGCAGTCGGACCAGGGCGTCGCTCTGAGACTACCGGCGAGCTAATTCCTCTCGACGTTGCTGTCGGCGACACCGTGATCTACTCCAAGTACGGAGGCACCGAGGTCGCTGTTGATGGTGAGGACCTCCTCATTCTCTCGAGCCGCGACATTCTTGGAAAGCTTGTTGCGACAAAGAAGAAGAAGTAACGCTATTACTTGATTGCTCCTCCGTGGAGGGGCGCGAGAGATATGCGCTGTGAACGTTGAAGAAGCGGCCTAGAGATAGGCCGCTTCTTCGCGTTCGTGGTTAAGCCAGTGAAGATTTAGCGGTCTCTTTGGCCCATGCGTAGTCGGCCTTGCCATTCGGGCCGCGCACGACGCGATCTACAAGGATCACGCGACGAGGTCGCTTGAAGCCTGCTAAGTGCCCGCGAACCGCGTCTGCGATCTCTTCCTCAGTTGCTTGTTGGCCAGCGTTTAGCGCCACTACTGCAGTAATCGACTCGCCGAAACGGTCGTCAGGTACACCAACGACTAATACATCAAATACGGCAGGGTGGAGTTTGATCGCCTCCTCAACCTCCTCGGGGAATACCTTCTCTCCGCCGGTGTTGATCACAACTGAGCCGCGCCCTAATAGTTCGATTGTTCCGTCCTCTAGGACCTTTGCGAAGTCTCCGGGGACTGAGTAACGCTCGCCGTTGTACTCGCGAAATGTTGCGGCAGACTTCTCAGGATCCTTGTAATAGCCAAACGGAATAGGTCCGCCGAGAGCAAGGATGCCTATCTCGTCGCTTCCGCGCTCTACTTCTCGTCCGTCCTCGGTAAACACTTTTGTAAATGCGCCGATTGAGAAGCGTGCAGTCTTGGCGGTAGAGCCTTTTGTGGAGACTTGATTAGCAAAGCCTGCGCCCTCGCTCGACCCGAGAGAGTCGAGGCAGATGAACTCTCCGCGCTCCATGAGCGCCTCCTTTACGGGCGCTGTCCACATCACTCCCGATGAGATGAGCATTCGAAGCGTTGATAGGTCGTATGTCTTTCCTCCAGCCTCGGCCTCCTCAAGAGCGGCGACCATTGGCTTTCCAAATGCATCCCCAACAATCGCCATCTGCGTAACTTTTGCCGTCTCGACGGCCTCCCATAACTCAGTTGCACTGAAGTTGCGCTGCAGAAGTGTGCATATAGATCCGCCGGTGGTAAGCGACTGGAGCGAGGTCATGAAGCCGGTTCCATGCATGAGCGGAGAGGCTGGAAGATGTGTAGTGGTATTGCCCTTCTCAGCAACCTTGAGCGCAATCTCTCCATGCTCTTCGTTCTGCTCAGGTGCGGAGATGCCAGATAATGAGAGGACCGAAGGAACAAGCGCGCGGTATAGGTCATCGACGCGCCACATCACGCCCTTAGGCATTCCGGTAGTTCCGCCTGTGTAGAGGATGTAGAGGTCTTCGCCGTCGCGCTCAACTCGCTGCATGGGAGATGCGTTTGCGATGAGATCCTCGTAGGCATGCGCACCACTAATTAGAGGGTGGCCGTCATCAACCTGAACGAATACTTTTACATTCTGGACGCGATCCATAACGCTAGCTACGTGTGTGCCGAGGACTCCATGGAATAGAAGAACCTCTGCATCTGAGTTATCAAGGAGGTAGATGAGTTCGTCCTCGAGGTATCGGTAATTGACATTCACCGGCGCACCGCGGAGTTTCCAAGTTGCGAAGACGCCCTCGAGGTATTCGTTTGAGTTGTAGAGGTATGAAGCGACCTTCGCTCCAGCGTTTACTCCGAGCGATGTAAGTGCACCGGCAAGACGCGCGGAGCGGTCATCAAACTCAGCCCAAGTAACACTGCGGTCTCCCTGAACCAGGGCCCGCGCGTTCGGGGTCGCATCCGAGATTGACTCCCATGCGGTGGCGAAGTTGTAAGAAGCAGTCATGCGAGGTCCTTTGGTCTGGTATTAGTGGGCTCGGGTGCTCGGGGGTCGCTAGTCTGCCAGCGGTGAGCATCCCCCCGCCTCTCCGTGGAGGAAAACAGATAATTCCTAGACCCGCGGGTACCCGAATTGGGGGCCCTGCCCCGTGGCACCACCTCGGCGACCAGGATCGGGTTCTCGACCCAGTCTGGGTCCGAGAGCGCTGCATGTTGCTTGAGCCCCCGCTCGGAGTCCCAACCGCTTTGGTAGATGCACGCCCAGCGGCAGTGCTCGTTGCGCTCTTCCCCGAGGATGGGGAGACCCACTTGGTGCTTATGAAGCGCCCAGACTCGGCTCCATCGCATAAGGGCGAGATTTCATTCCCCGGAGGGAACCGAAGTTCTAACGATTCGAACCTACGTGAGACTGCATTGCGCGAGGCCCATGAGGAGGTGGGGATTAGGCCTGAGACAGTCGAGGTGCTCGCCGAGTTGCCGACCATAGGCACGGTCAAAGGGGCATTTGCGATCACCCCCTTCGTGGGGTTCATTGCAGAGCGACCGGCCTTAGTCGCTGACCCTCGAGAGGTTGAGGAAGTATTTACGGTCGCGTTATCTGAGCTTCTCCACCCTGAGACGTGGCACTCCGAGCGATGGGACCTCTGGGGAGAGGAGTTCGATATGTCCTTCTATTTGCTTGAGAATGAGACTGTTTGGGGTGCGACGGCACGGATTCTCACAGGCCTGTTAGATGCCTTGACTGAGTTTTAGGGAGCCATTATCGAGCCTCGCTCATAGCGAATGCTTCGCACGACTCGGCTGCAAAGCCATGCAGCGAAGTAAGATGAAAAATTCAGCCGGCGGATGGGAGTGCTCTCGGTGGAGATTGAGATTGGGATCGGAAAATCTGGTCGTCGAGCTTATGGGTTCGACGATATTGCAATTGTGCCGAGTCGGCGCACGCGCGATCCTGAGGATGTAGACATCTCCTGGGATCTCGATGCCTTCTCATTCGACCTCCCCTTCATGGCATCCGCTATGGATGGAGTCGTATCTCCGGCAACTGCAATTGAGATTGGCCGCCTTGGCGGCGTTGCCTGTTTGAACCTTGAGGGTCTATGGACCCGTTACGAGGACACAGACTCAATTCTTGAGGAGATCTCTCACCTCGATGCGGAGAAGGCCACTGCCCGTATGCAGCAGGTGTACATGGAGCCGGTGAAAGAGGAGCTAATCGTTCGGCGTATTCGCGAGATCAAAGATGCGGGTGCAGTTGCATGTGCGTCTTTGACACCACAGCGCGTTGAGCAGTTCGCAGGGTTTGTCCTTGAGGCAGAGCTCGACATTCTCGTGATCCAAGGAACTGTGGTCTCAGCGGAGCATGTCTCTAAGCACCCAGACCGTCAGCCTCTCAACTTAAAGAAGTTCATTCGAGAGTTTGATCTCCCGATAATCGTTGGCGGATGCGCGTCTTACTCAACTGCACTGCATTTGATGCGCACTGGTGCGGTCGGCGTCCTTGTTGGTGTTGGCCCCGGGCATGCATGCACAAGTCGCGGAGTTCTTGGTATTGGAGTTCCGCAGGCAACAGCAATTGCGGATGCAGCGGGCGCACGGATTCGTCACCTAGATGAGACCGGCGTGTATGTCCATGTCATCGCTGATGGTGGAATGAGAACAGGTGGAGATGTCGCAAAGGCCATAGCCTGTGGTGCGGATGCTGTGATGATCGGTTCTCCGCTAGCGAGTGCGCATGAGGCTCCAGGGCGCGGTTACCACTGGGGAATGGCCACATTCCACCCGACTCTGCCCCGCGGAGCACGCGTTTACGCTGGTCAGAAAGCAACGCTGGAGGAGATTGTTCTCGGACCAGCACATGAGAACGATGGAACCCTCAATCTCTTCGGAGCCTTACGTACCTCGATGGCCACAACTGGCTATGAGACTGTGAAGGAGTTCCAGAAGGCCGAGGTCATGGTTGCACCTGCGCTTCAAACTGAGGGCAAGTCCCTTCAGCGAGCCCAGGGAATCGGAATGGGTCGGTAGGTAGAGAGCAGTGACCGACGAGTACGGATACGACACCGTCCTCGTCGTCGACTTCGGCGCGCAGTACGCACAGTTAATTGCCCGGCGTGTTCGCGAGGCGCATGTTTACTCAGAGATAGTTTCACGGCGCATGCCTGTGGCTGAGATGCTGGAGCGCAAGCCCAAGGCGATCATTTTCTCAGGCGGACCCTCATCTGTCTATGCAGATGGAGCACCTACGATTGACCCAGCGATCTACGACGCAGGTGTTCCGATTCTTGGGATCTGTTACGGCGGTCAGCTCATGGCTCGCGACCTAGGTGGAGAGGTAGCCCACACAGGCAGCGGAGAGTATGGACGGGCTGGGTTAACAGTTTCATCTGGGGTCTCGACCCTGCTCTTCTCCGATCTTCCAGAGGACCAAGAAGTCTGGATGAGTCATGGCGACTCAATAGTTGCTGCTCCGCCTGGTTTCAATACAACTGCAACGACCCCAGGGACCCCTGCTGCGGCATTTGAGAATAGAGAGCGCTCGCTTTTTGGTGTGCAGTTCCACCCAGAGGTTGCACACTCTCCCTTCGGCCAAGACATGCTGAAGCGGTTTCTCTACGAGGCCGCAGGTTGTCGTCCGACATGGACCAATACGTCAATCATCGAGCAGCAGGTTGATGCGATTCGTGCTCAGGTGGGGGATGCGCGTGTTATCTGCGGGCTCTCAGGTGGCGTTGACTCTGCAGTGGCAGCTGCACTTGTGCACAAAGCGATCGGCGACCAACTCACTTGTGTCTTCGTGGATACTGGCCTCCTCCGACTAAATGAGGCGGAGCAGGTTGAGGAGACCTTTAGGGCTCAGTTCCATATTGAGTTAATACACGTCAAGGCCGCTGATCGTTTTCTGGCTGCTCTTGCTGGAGTAACTGAGCCCGAGACGAAACGAAAAATTATTGGCGAACTCTTTATTCGCATTTTTGAGGAGGCAGCGCGCGACCTTGGTGACGCGGCTTACCTTGTTCAGGGAACTCTCTACCCAGACATTGTTGAGTCAGGTGGAGCGGAGAACGCTGTTATCAAGAGTCATCACAATGTAGGCGGACTCCCTGAGGACATGGCGTTTGAACTAGTAGAGCCACTGCGTCAACTCTTCAAGGACGAGGTTCGCGCAGTCGGCGAGGAGCTCGGTCTACCCGAGGACATCGTCTGGCGCCAGCCATTCCCGGGTCCAGGGTTAGCAGTGCGCATTATTGGAGACATCACACCAGAGCGCGTCAAGATTCTTCAAGAGGCTGATGCAGTAGTTATCGAAGAGATAAAGCGCGCCGGCCTTTATCGAGAGATTTGGCAGTCTTTTGCAGTCCTTCCAGCGGTGCGCACCGTTGGCGTGATGGGTGACGACCGCACATATGCATATCCGCTAATTGTGCGTGCAGTTACCTCTGATGACGCGATGACTGCAGACTGGGCGCGCATCCCCTATGACGTGCTTGAGCGAATCGCCTCCCGCGTAATCAATGAAGTGCCGGGCATCAATCGCGTTGCCTACGACATCACCTCGAAGCCTCCCGGCACGATTGAGTGGGAGTAAGGCTCAGGCTTAGTCGTCTTCATCGGAGCCAGCGGCGGTTGTATCGAAGCCTGCAGCGGCAACGCGCGCTAGTAGTGCATCTCTAGGGCTCTCGCCGGGGGTTCGGGCCTTGTCGTTTGCGACTCGCCAACCGTGGCGCGATGAGTAGATCAGAGGAGACTCTTTCAGTCTTCCGTAACCGAAATCGGTTACTCGTGCGAATAGAAGCACGTGGTCGCCCATCTCTTTTGTCTCAAAAATCTCGCAGTGAATCCAAGAGAGAGAGTCGGGGACAACTGGATGGCCATTTACCTCAGTCAGGTACTCCGGGGCGATGTAGTGAAACCGATGTGCAGGGTATGAAAAATACTGACCAATATCAATCTGGTCGCCCGCTAGAAACGAGACAGTAAAAGCACCGCTCGCGAGCATGAGTGGATAGGTGTCGTGCTTGGGCGAGACGCTCGCCATCACGATGGGCTCCTCAAACGCAATCTGGCTGACCCAGTGGGACGTATATCCACGCGTAACGCCATCGTGCGTCGCGGCGACAATCTCGACACCCTTGGCTGCTTGCCCGAGGGCTCGCTTTAATTTTGGATCGATCACTACATCTCCAGAATGCTCATTGTTGATACCCAATCTAGGCATTGATGACCCCAAGACTCCGAGAAAGGGGATCGAACACCTGTACGATTGCCACCCCATGACTGATTCAGCGGCAGACCACCCACTCTTAAGAGACCTCAACCCGGTTCAGAGAGAGGCTGTCATGGCGCCCGATGGACCGGTACTTGTGATTGCTGGTGCCGGATCTGGGAAGACTCGAGTACTTACACACCGAATCGCTTGGCTTCTCGCCGAGCACGGCGTATGGCGTAACGAGATTCTTGCGCTCACCTTCACCAACAAAGCTGCGGGCGAGATGCGCGATCGAGTTGTTGAGTTAGTTGGTCCGCAGGCGAGCCGCATGTGGGTATCGACATTCCACTCATCATGTGCGCGCATTCTTCGCCAAGACGCAGGGCTGCTTGGATACCGCAAGGAGTTCTCAATCTATGACCAGGCAGACGCGCTGCGCCTTGTTGATTATGTTCGCAAAGATCTAGAACTAGATCCAAAGCGCTTTACGTCGCGTTCTCTACACAATGCAATTTCGTCTAAGAAAAATGATTTGATAACTGCCGCTATGGCGCGAGACTCTGCTAGCGACCCGATTGAGATTCGCCAGGCCGAGGTATACGCGGAGTATCAAAAAAGGCTTGCCGATGCCTCGGCGGTTGACTTCGATGACTTGTTGTTATTGGTTGTTCGACTCTTTCGAGAGAGCCCCGAGGCGCTCAACAGATGGCGGGGCCGCTTTAAGCATGTTCTCGTTGATGAGTTTCAAGATACCAACCTTGCGCAGTGGGAGATCGTGCGCATGCTTGCCGAGAACCACAAGGCGGTCATGGGTGTCGGGGATGCAGATCAGGCGATCTATAAATTTCGCGGTGCTGACTATCGAAACATTCAGCGCTTTGAGAAGGCCTTCCCAGATCTATCGACAATTGTTCTCGAGCAGAATTACCGCTCCACACAAAATATTCTCTCTGCCGCTAATGCCGTCATCTCAAACAATCCTGGACGCAGCCCGAAGCGCCTCTGGACAGAGCAACTAGGTGGTGAGCTTATTCTGCGGTACTTGGCCGAGGATGAGCAGGATGAGGCTTCATACGTAGCCAATGAGCTGCAGCGCCTGATTGATACTGATGGAGTGCGCCATAGTGAGATTGCAATCTTCTATCGAACCAACGCTCAGAGTCGTGTGATCGAGGAGAAACTTGTTCGTAACGGAGTTCCATACCGAGTAATTGGCGGGACGAAGTTCTATGACCGTCGCGAGGTCAAGGATGTTCTGGGCTACTTGCGCGCACTCGTGAACCCTGATGATGAGGTTGCGTGGAAACGCATTGTCAATGTTCCAAAACGTGGTGTCGGCGATACCTCGGTGCGCAAAGTTGATATGTACCGAAGTGGTGCAGGCGTTACATTTCGCGAGGGGCTCGTTGCTGGTTCGGCTGCAGGGCTTACAGGTAAAGCGCTAACTGGAGTCCAGCAACTACTTGGGGTAATGAAATCCGTTGAGGACGAGGAAGATTTTGGTGTCGCCAAAGCGATCGAGATGATTCTCTCGGGTACCGGTTACCTCGCTGAATTAGAGGCTGAACGGACTATCGAGTCCGAGGGTCGCCGAGAGAACCTCGCAGAGTTGGTGGGTGCTGCACGGGACTTTGACATGCATGTTGAGCGCGGTGACCATGGTGTCCTTGGTGCCATTGCAGGGCTAGATCTTGCAGAGGCTGAGGGCGAGAACGGCTCAGCGGAGGTCGTAGTTGGGATAGAGCGCGTTCAGGCTTTCTTAGAGGCTGTATCTCTCGTTACTGACCTTGATGTAGTCGATGGTGAGACCGCAGCAGTGACGCTGATGACACTGCATGGGGCAAAGGGCCTCGAGTTTCCAGTGGTGTTCCTAACTGGGTTAGAGGACGGCGTCTTTCCAGGATGGCGATCGTTAGTGGATCCTGATGAGATGGAGGAGGAGCGCAGGCTTTGTTACGTCGGGATTACGCGTGCTCGTGAGCGCCTCTACTTAACGCATGCTTGGAGCCGCCAACTCTTTGGGGCTACCAACTACAACCCGCCGAGCAGGTTCTTAGATGAGATACCTGAGGAGCTCATTCACCAACTCGGTGAGGAGCGCCGAATGAGTAGCGGTGGACTTGGGGCCTCTCGGGATGCTGTGGTGCGCGGAGCGCTTCGTAGCGCTAGCGCTGGGTCGCGCAGGGATTCATTGAGCGGGTCGTCCTTCACTGGTGGGCGTGAGGTTAAGGGCTCTGATGACGGTCCCTACTCAGTCCCGAGTCCTCCGGCTGGGGCGCGCGGTGCTCAGGAGATTGGGCTTCGGGTCGGCGATGATGTGATGCACGAGAAATTTGGCGAGGGCGTCATTCTTGATGTGTTCGGAACTGGAGATAAAGCCGAGGTCTTGATCCGCTTCCCAAGCTCAGGAGAGAAGCGACTTCTTCTTGCATGGGCCCCGATTACGAAGATTTAAAGCCTCCACTCCGTCAGCGAGGTGGTGCTTCGATGGCGGGCAGCGAGCGCCGGAGATCGACGATGAAGAGGCCCTTTTCGTCTCCGGTACTAGCGATGTTGCTCTCGAAGCGCAGCAACTGAATCGACTTGTAATTGACCTTGTCGCAGTCGACATAATTCCCTATTGAGCCACGCCAGCGCACGGAGCAGTCTCTCTTCCCTGGAGCGTTGACTGAGAGGGCGACAAGATTTCCATTCTCGGAGTCGAGCCAGAAGCCTTTTGATCCTGCAAGAACATCTGCGAAGAACACAGGGCCTCCCTCTTCAATCTGTGTCTCGAGAGCCTTCGCCTCCCCGGCTGAGAAGACAGTGGTCTTCTTTGAGTCCCCCTTTGGGTCTCCGCTTCGTCCTGTGAGTACCCAGAGAATGGCCGCGATGGAGCAACCGATTACCACGATGGCGAGGGCCGTGGTGACGAGAAAGCGAACGTCTCCTCGGGTTGCCTTGTTCTGGGTTGGCGGGGAGCCAGGGCGCAGGGGTTGATTCACACCATGGGTTTACCGCGATAGGGGCTTAGTAGCCAGCCGGGGAGGATAGTTATTGCTTCAGCTGGGGATACAAATAGTGAGATTCGCCCCGCGTTGGTGAGCAGGGGGCCTGCGTAACTAGATTGCTGAACGCACAAAGGTGCGGGAACAAGTGTTTCCCACCATCGCCATTTGAGTCGGAGGAAGCCCATGGAACGGCGCTACCGCGTCGTCATCGCGAAGCCTGGTCTTGATGGCCATGATCGCGGTGCAAAAGTTATCGCTCGGGCGCTTCGTGATGCCGGGTTTGAGGTTATCTACACCGGTCTTCATCAGACTCCGGAGCAGATTGCCGAGACCGCATTACAAGAGGATGCCGATGCGGTAGGGATCTCGCTTCTCTCCGGTGCCCACCTAACTCTCTTTCCGCGCGTAATCGAGAACCTGCGCGAGAGAGATATTCCAGAGGTGCTCGTTTTCGGCGGCGGAATTATTCCTGAGGCCGATATTCCAATACTTCGCGAACAAGGTGTTGCTGCTTTGTTCACGCCTGGCGCTCCCCTCCAATCGATTAGTGATTGGTTAGAGGTCGCTTTAGATGAGAGGGAGAGGCAGCACTCAAGCTGATTCGTACCTCGCATAATGCAATACCTGTTACAAAGTTATCTGCACATGCTGCAGCCGCCCACCTGACGCTCAAGGAGCCCTGTGGATTTATTCGAGTATCAAGGAAAATTACTATTTGGAAGTTACGGGATTCCCGTGTCTCCGGGCGAGGCAGTTCAGAGTGTTGAGGACGCTGTCGCAGCGGCTGATCGTCTTGGCTACCCAGTCGTTGTAAAGGCGCAGGTACTCACCGGCGGTCGCGGCAAGGCGGGCGGAGTGAAGCTCGCTAACAACAGCGATGAGGCGCGTGAATACGCAACCAGCATTCTTGGTCTCGACATTAAAGGCCACATTGTTGGCACAGTTTGGATGGAGAAGGCAAGTGACATTGCCGAGGAGTACTACGCCTCATTTACGCTTGATCGCTCCGCTAAGGCCTACCTTGGAATGCTCTCAGCGCAGGGTGGCGTAGAGATCGAGCAAGTTGCAGACGAGAATCCTGATGCCATTGCGAAGATTCAAGTAGACCCAGTTGTTGGGCTCAGCGAAGAAGCTTGTCGCGACTGGGTAAAGCGTGCTGCGCTCAATCCTGCCGCTACCGAGGGCGCAGTCGATATTCTCATGAAGCTCTACAAGGTCTACGTTGACGCCGACGCTGACTTGGTCGAGATCAACCCTCTGATTCTTACGCCTGAGGGCAGAGTCCATGCTCTTGATGCCAAGGTCACGCTCGACGACAATGCTCTCTTCCGCCACCCGGACTACGAGCAGTATGACGCCATCCAGCACCGTGACGAGCGCGAACTCGCAGCCCATAAGAAGGGACTGCAGTATGTCGGTCTTGATGGATCTGTTGGGGTTATCGCCAATGGCGCTGGGCTTGCGATGAGCACGATCGACATCATTAATCAGGTCGGAGGCACCCCTGCCAACTTCCTCGATATTGGTGGTGGTGCAAACGCCGATGTGATGGCGGG
>JBAXPT010000041.1:0-12255 GCA_037132095.1 Actinomycetes bacterium | reverse complement strand
CGAGCAGGCCGAGACAGGTGAAACCCGTAATGCACGCAAAGTGCGTGAAGGGGTAGCAGTCTCAGTCAAGCAGGACAAGACGGTTGTTGTTGCAGTAATCGATCGGGTACGCCACCGGAAGTACCGCAAGACAGTCCAGCGCACAACAAAGCTTTACGCTCACGACGAGAACAACGAGGTACGTGAAGGCGACCGTGTGCGCATCACTGAGACTCGCCCGATGTCACGGCTTAAGCGCTGGCGAGTCGTCGAGATTCTCGAGCGGGCAAGGTAGGGAGAGAGAATGATTCAGCAAGAGAGCAGACTCAAGGTTGCCGACAACTCCGGTGCCAAAGAGGTCCTTTGCATAAAGGTCCTCGGCGGAACCCGTCGTCGCTATGCCAGCATCGGAGATGTATTCGTTGCGTCGGTCAAGGCTGCCCAGCCTGGTGCCGCTGTAAAGAAGGGCGATGTTGTTAAGTGCGTAGTTGTTCGCACCAAGAAAGAGAAGCGTCGCGCCGATGGCTCATACATTCGATTTGATGAGAACGCAGCCGTTCTTATCAATGACGCAATGCAGCCTCGCGGTACCCGCATCTTCGGACCAGTTGGTCGCGAACTGCGTGACAAGAAGTTCATGCGCATCGTCTCACTCGCACCGGAGGTGCTCTGATGCGTATCCGTAAGGGAGACAAAGTCAGAGTCATAGCCGGCAAGGACCTCGGCAAAGAGGGCGAAGTGATCCGTGTAATTACCGCTACCGACAAGGTCATCGTCGATGGTGGAATCAACATGGCCAAGCGCCACCAGCGCGCTACTTCAGCCACCACCCAGGGTGGAATCATCGACAAAGAGATGCCGATTCATGTCTCTAACGTTGCCATCGTCTGCTCAAAGTGTGGACCCACTCGCATCGGCATGAAGTTCGAGGGCGAGAAGAAACGGCGTACCTGCCGCAAGTGTGGAGGGGACCTCTAATGGCTCCGCGTCTTAAAGAACGATACGAGTCTGAGCTTCGTGAGGCTCTGCGCACTGAGCTTGGGCTCATCAATGTGATGCAGGTTCCGCGACTCCAGAAGATCGTCATCAACATGGGCGTAGGTGGGGCAACCCAGCAGGCCTCCTTGCTTGATGGTGCAGTTGCAGACCTCACGACGATCTCTGGCCAGAAGCCCCTGATCACGAAGGCAAAGACCTCTATCGCTGGATTCAAACTGCGTGAGGGAAATGCCATCGGAGCAAAGGTGACTCTCCGAGGCGCCCGTATGTGGGAGTTCTATGACCGCCTTGTGACTCTGGCGATCCCTCGCATTCGCGACTTCCGCGGGCTTAGCCCCAAGTCATTCGATGGACACGGCAACTACACGTTTGGCGTGACCGAGCAATTGATCTTCCCTGAGATTGAGTACGACAAAATCGACACAACGCGTGGAATGGACATCACCATTGTCTCATCCGCACGTACCGACGACGAGGGACGAGCGCTCTTACGAGCACTCGGATTTCCGTTCAGACGCACCGAGAACGTGGGTTAGGCACATGGCTAAAAAAGCACTAGTTAACAAGCAGCAGCGTGAGCCAAAGTTTAAGGTCCGCGGTTACTCGCGGTGCCGTAAATGCGGTCGAGCGCGAGCGGTGTACCGCAAGTTCGGCCTATGCCGAATCTGCCTACGCGAGCTCATTCACGCAGGCGAAGTGCCTGGCGTGACCAAGGCGTCGTGGTGAGGAAGGCGATCCAATGACAATGACCGACCCCATCGCGGACATGCTTACACGCATCCGCAACGCAAACATCGCTATGCATGACACAACGTCGATGCCTTCCTCGAAAGTCAAGGAAGCACTCGCCAAAGTTCTGCTCAGCGAGGGCTACATCGAGGGCTATGAGGTCGAAGACGACCCGGTTCGCCCTGGACAACGCCTCACCGTTTACATGAAGTACACCCCCGAGCGTAAGCGAACAATCTCTGGCATCAAGCGAGTATCGAAGCCAGGTCTGCGCGTGTATTCGAAGGCCGACTCGGTCGCTCGCGTACTCGGCGGATTCGGAATTGCCGTGCTCTCTACCAATAAGGGTCTCGTCACCGACCGTGAGGCGCGCAAGCGTCGCATCGGTGGCGAAGTGCTCTGCCACGTCTGGTAATCACATGTCTCGTATTGGTAAGCAGCCCATAACTCTCCCCGCAGGCGTTGAGGTAACCATCACTGGTTCTCACATCACTGTTAAGGGACCCAAGGGAACTCTTGAGATCGACGCCCCGCCGACTATCACGGTCGCACGCGATGGCGATGACCTCGTTGTAACCCGACCCGATGACGAACGCCAGAACCGCGCTCTCCACGGGCTCACACGTTCTCTAGTCTCCAACATGGTGACCGGTGTATCTGCGGGCTTCACGAGAGAGCTCGAGATCGTAGGCGTTGGTTATCGTGCAATTCCTCAGAGCCCGACCAAAATTGAGGTGCAGGTAGGTTTCTCGCACCCCGTCTTCGTCGAGGCCCCAGATGGAGTGACCTTCGATGTTCCTGCTGCTACCCGCATCACTGTGATCGGGATAGACAAGCAGGTCGTTGGCCAGGTCGCTGCAGACATTCGCAAGATCCGTAAGCCCGAGCCTTACAAAGGCAAGGGCATTCGCTACGCCGACGAGCGCGTCCTGCGCAAGGCCGGCAAGTCAGCCAAGTAGCGGATAAGAGAGGGACACGATGAGCCTTACCAAACCAGAATCTAGGAAGCGTCGCCACGTACGCGTTCGCAAGAAAGTGCACGGCACAGCCGAGCGACCGCGTCTTGCGGTTTTTCGCTCTGCCTCGCACATCTATGCGCAGGTGATCGACGATGTAACTGGACGAACAATTGTCTCCGCATCAACAATGGAGCCAGCAGCTCGCAAGGGTGCAACCGGCAATGTGGCAGCAGCCACAGCTGTCGGCCAGCGCATTGGCGAGAGAGCAAAAGAAGCAGGTATCAAAAGCGTCGTGTTTGACCGCGGTGGATACCGATACCACGGACGAGTTGCAGCAATCGCCGATGCGGCGCGCGCTAGCGGCCTCGAGTTCTAGAAAGACAAGGGAGTAACCCATGGCCGAAGGCCAGTACGAAGAGCGGGTAATCGCAATCAACCGCGTTGCCAAGGTAGTTAAAGGTGGACGAAGGTTCTCCTTTACTGCCCTAGTAGTGGTCGGTGATGGCGAGGGAAGCGTTGGTCTTGGCTACGGCAAGGCCAAAGAGGTCCCTGCTGCTATCCAAAAGGGCATGGAGGAGGCCAAGAAGAACCTCTTCAAGGTGCCGCTTGCTGGAACTACAATCACCCATGAACTCGTTGGAGAGCACGACGCAGCGCGCGTCCTTCTCAAGCCAGCAGCCCCTGGTACCGGTGTAATCGCCGGTGGTGCGGCGCGAGCAATCCTCGAGGCAGCCGGTGTACACGATGTTCTGGCCAAGTCTCTTGGCTCGGCTAATGCAATCAACGTATCTAGAGCAACAATTGCTGGCCTACGCGCACTGCGTCGTCCGGAGGATGTCGCCAAGATGCGCGGTAAGAGCATGGAGGAAGTAACCCCTGCAGGTGTGCTCCGTGCATACCGCGAGCGCAATGCAGTGAAGACCGCTCCAGTTGAGGTCGCATAATGGGGCGCATCCGTGTCACCCAACTGCGTTCAACTATCGGCACAAAGCCAAAGACTCGCGGGACAATGCGTGCCCTTGGGCTTCGCGGCATTGGTCGCACTAATGAATTCGATGACCGACCAGAGATTCGCGGAATGATTGCGCGTGTCACTCACCTCGTAAAGGTAGAGGAGATCTCCTAATGAAACTCCATGAACTTAAGCCAGCAGAGGGTTCCAAGCGCCCAGCCAAGCGTATGGGTCGTGGTATCGCCGGTAAAGGTGGCAAGACTGCAGGCCGCGGTACTAAGGGCCAGCACGCTCGCAATACTGTAAAGCCAGGATTCGAGGGTGGTCAGACACCGCTGCATCGCCGGACACCAAAGTCCAAGGGCTTCAAGAACCCATTCCGAGTCGAGTACAACGTCGTCAACCTAGATGCTCTAGAGGATTTTGCAGCAGGGACGGTTGTCGACCCCGAGACACTGCGCGAGCGCGGCCTCGTGGCCAAGCGAGGGCTAGTCAAGGTACTTGGGAGAGGCGAAATCTCTAACTCCCTAACCGTTAAAGCTCATCGATTCTCAGACTCCGCCAAGGCCGCTATTGAGGCCGCTGGTGGGACCACTGAACTCATTGCGCTTCCATGGGGAGATCGTCGTCCACCCGCCAAGGGCAATGCCCTCACTAACCGGTAGGCTTCGCGATCTCGCTTGACGGGATCAACTCCAGGAGGACAACCACCCAATGATCGGCCGCTTGCGGAATATGTTCCGGGTCCCTGACCTACGGAACAAGGTTCTCTTCACTCTCCTAGTTATTGCTGCCTATCGCATAGGTTCGCATATACCTGTCCCATTTGTAGATTTCTCTGCGATCCAATCTCTGCAGCAGAGCTCAGCGGATAACGGAGTCGTGGGTTTCCTTAACCTCTTCTCCGGTGGAGCCATAACTAGCGTCTCGGTCTTCTTTCTTGGAATCATGCCCTACATCACTGCATCGATCATCATGCAGTTGCTCGGTGTTGTGATCCCCAAGCTCGAGGAGTGGCAGAACGAAGGCCAGTCTGGTCAGAAGAAAATTACGCAGTGGACCCGTTATGTCACCATGGGTCTCGCAATCATCCAATCAACCGGGTTCGTATTTGCGCTTAAGCAGGGGAATACCGCGCTCTTCGGTAACCTTCCGCCGGGAGTCAACTTCATACCCGACTTCAACGCATGGCGTGCTGCGATGATCGTCCTTGTTTGGACAGCCGGTACTGCGCTAGTCATGTGGCTCGCCGAGTCGATTACCGCTCGCGGAATTGGTAATGGGATGTCGATCTTGATCTTTGCCTCTGTCGTATCGCGCTTACCAAGCGGATTCGGGACCATCTTCGCAGAGGGCGGCTGGTACAAGGGCGTAGTTATATTCATCATCCTCATCGGAATGGTTACGGCAATTGTTTACGTAGAGTCCGGGCAGAGAAGAATCCCGGTCCAGTTTGCTAAGCGTGTAGTTGGGCGAAGGATGTATGGGGGTCAAAGCACTTACATACCTCTCAAGGTCAACCAATCCGGCGTTATCCCGGTGATCTTCGCATCATCAATCCTCTCCTTCCCCGCCCTTATCGCCACGGCCACAAATTGGCAGTCGCTCCAGACATTCACGAGCAAGTACCTAGTGCGCCAGAGCAGTATTTTCTACATGGGCTTCTACACCCTCCTAATTGTCTTCTTTGCCTATTTCTATACAGCCATTGCATTCAACCCCGCCCAGCAGGCCGACATCATTCGCAAGCAGGGTGGATTTATCCCAGGCATTCGACCTGGGCCCCCGACGGAGAGATACCTCGCGAAGGTACTGAACCGCATCACGCTCCCCGGCGCGCTTTTCCTTGCCGCGATTGCGCTGACACCGCTCATTGTCTTTGCTGCATGGAGCATTACGCAGTTTCCATTTGGAGGAACCTCACTTTTAATTACCGTGGGTGTGGCGCTTGAGACGATGAAACAAATCGATAGTCAGTTGATGATGAGAAACTACGAGGGCTTCCTCGCCTGAGGAGCATCAACATGACAAGCGGAATACGTCTCATCCTGCTGGGGAAGCAGGGTGCCGGCAAGGGCACCCAGGCGGTGCGTATTGCCCAGCATTACAGCGTGGCGCACCTCTCCACGGGGGATCTTTTTCGTGCCGCTGCAAGAGGCGGCGCACCTGCAGGCTTAGAGGCAATTGCTTATATGGATCGCGGCGAACTTGTACCGGATGATCTTGTTCTGCGTGTTGTGCGAGAGCAGATGCTCGACGGGGGTCTGATGGATAGCGGATTCGTTCTAGATGGATTCCCGCGCACGCTTGTGCAGGCAGCCGCTCTTGAGGAGGAACTCGCTGCCTCTGGTCGACCGCTAGATATAGCGATTGATCTTGAGGTCCCGACGGAGATCGTCCTCGACCGTATTGCCGGGCGTCGAGTATGCGACGACTGCGGCACTACCTACCATCTCACTATGCCCCCCAAGGTCAATGGCGTCTGCGATGTATGCGGTGGCACGGTTAGCCAGCGAGACGACGATACTGAGGTCGCTGTAATGCGCCGCCTTGAGCTCTACGAAACCGCGACGATGCCCATTCTTGATTTTTATCGAGAGATAGATCGCCTAGATGAGATTGATGGGCTCGGAACGGGTGACGAAGTATTCGCCCGGATCGTGAGTGCAATCGACGCTCGCCTTAAAGCCGCTAACTGAGTTGTATACGCGTAAGACAGCCGCTCAGATAGCGATCATGCGTCGGGCCGGGAAGGTAGTCGCCGAGATGCATGAAGCATGCTCGATGGCTGCGCGCCCAGGGGCGACGACTCTTGAGATTGATGCTGTTGCGAGAGGCGTATTAGAGCGCCGTAATGCCCTCTCTAATTTCCTTGGGTATCACGGGTTCCCGGCAGTGATATGCGCATCCCCGAATGAAGTAATCGTGCATGGAATCCCAGATGGTCGTGTCCTTCATGAGGGCGACATCCTCTCCATTGACTGTGGAGCGATTATCGAGGGTTGGCATGCAGACGCAGCTATCACTATCCCTATTGGTGATATTGATGAAGAGTCTCAGCGCCTGATTGATGTGACGCGATCCTCACTCGACGCGGCCATTGCCGTAATGAAAGTGGGCGCGAGCCTCGGGAGAATCGGCGGAGCGGTAGAGGATTTGGTTGAGGCTGCGGGATTCGCTGTTGTGCGGGAGTATGTAGGGCACGGTATCGGCCGGGCAATGCACGAAGACCCAGAGGTCCCTAATTTTCGCAACGGCTCGGGGCATAAGTTGAGGTTGAAGCCTGGGATCGTCTTGGCGATTGAGCCGATGGTCAACACCGGGTCTGATGAGACGCAAGTATTAGACGACGGCTGGACTGTAGTCACGGTTGACGGTGGCAGGTCGGCGCACTTCGAGCACACGATTGCTCTAACAGATAATGGCCCTGAGGTATTAACACTTATCTGAAGTGCTCTACAGCTACTTGTTTAGCGCTTTGAGAACCAATCAACAGTGCGAGCGAGGCCTTCGTCGAAATCAACGCTGCAGGAGAAGCCAAGTTCGCTTGCGATCAAAGACGAGTCTGCTTGGGAGAGTTTTACATCCCCCGCACGCGACTCTGTATGGATGCGTTCAGGGGTGACGCCAAGGATTCTGCCGAGAGAATCTAGGAGGTCGAGGAGTGATTGGGTAGTGCCTGGAGCGAGATTGAAGACCCTCCCAGAGCACTTATCAGCAGGCGCCTCTAAGGCAGCGATATTGCCGGCTACAACATCAGAGACGAACGTGAAGTCTCTGCTCTGCAGTCCGTCGCCATGGACCTCAACTGGCTTGCCAGCAGATAAAGCCTCAATAAATAGCGGAATCACTGCTGCGTATTGAGAGTCAGGTCTCTGCCGTGGTCCAAAGACATTGAAGTATCGCAGCGAAACAGTCTCTAGGCCGTGTAACTCAGCGAATACACGGCAGTAAACCTCTCCGGCGAGTTTTGTTGCCGCATATGGAGAGCGTGGAACGAGTGGGGCAGTCTCAGCAGTTGGGGGAGCGGTTGCGCCACCGTAGACGCTGCTCGAGGATGCGTAGATGACTCTGCGCACTCCTGCCTGCTGAGCGCGGTGCAGCACCGTGAGGGTTCCGTGTGTGTTGGCGGTGTCGGTCTCGAGCGGCAGCGCAACGGAGCGCGCAACCGATCCACGTGCACCCTCATGGAATACCGCCTCGATACCGTCCATGGCTGCAGCGACGCATTCCTCATCAGCGACCGAACCAATAATCAACTCGGCTCCGTCTGGGACGTTCTCCTTGAACCCTGTTGAGAGGTCATCGAGGATGCGTACGGAGTCTCCGCGGGCGAGTAAAGCATCTGCGAGGTTCGAGCCTATGAATCCGGCTCCGCCGGTGATAAGAATTTTCACAGGCATGAGATTAGGCGGTAATCAGAGGCCTAAATACCTTTACAGTGCGCCATCCGCTACTCGATCGACTCTTGGAGCCTCAAAGACATCGCTCGGCACTGGATGGTCGCCAAGTACGACCGTCATTGTGCGAGCAAGGAACTCAAGGAGTGAGGCCATGTCTTTTCCGCTTACTTTCGCATCGACGTCACGCACAAATGTTGGGTCGAGATCCGGAACCCTGACATAGCGAATCAGTTCGTGATTGGATTGATAGGAGGCTTCTCCATCTGCGAAGAGTTCTTCATGCATCTTCTCTCCAGGGCGAAGCCCTGTGAAGACAATCGGAATCTCTGGCACATGGTTGGCGCAGAGCCTGCGCGCTACATCAGCAATCTTTACCGGCTCGCCCATGTCGAGGACGAGTGCCTCGCCGTCATGGCCGATAGCTCCGGCTTGGATTACTAATTGAACTGCTTCCTCGATGGTCATGAAATACCGCGTTACATCTGGATGCGTAACTGTTACCGGTCCGCCAGCCTCAATCTGCGCTCTGAATGCGGTAAGTACAGAGCCTCTGCTGCCGAGAACATTCCCGAAGCGAACACTGAGGTAGGTACCAGGGTGGCGTAGCCCGAAGTAGGAGGTGAGGCCCTCGGCTATACGTTTGGAGTATCCAAGGATGCTGCATGCGTTGGCGGCTTTATCAGTGGAGATGTTTACAAATCGTGTGACACCTGCGGCGGCCGCAGCATCGAGCACGGAGAGAGATCCCCATACGTTGGATTTAAGGGCCTCTACCGGGTGGGCCTGAAGAAGAGGAAGGTGCTTGAGAGCCGCAGCATGGAAGACGACGTCGGGGCGAATCTCGCCGAACAATTGTGCGACTCGATCGCGGTCTCGAATATCGAGGAGTACTAAGTCTGGAGAATCAAGGAGAGCCCGCCCCTCTAATGAAAGCTGCACCTGATGGAGACCGGACTCGTCTCTGTCGAGCATTACGAGTCTGCGTGGCCCAAAGCGCGATATCTGCCGACATAACTCTGAGCCGATTGATCCTCCAGCCCCGGTTACAAGGACGACACGATCTTGCAGGTAGGAGGCGGCTTGCTCAAGGTCTGTCTCAATGATGCGTCGACCGAGAAGGTCCGCCTCGGTTGGCTCACGGAGGTCAGCAGCGCGCACCTGGCCACCGAATAACTCAGTGACAGTAGGAACTACTAGTACCTCGAGCTGGGCGAGTTCGGCGAGAGCTGTGAGCTCACGAATGGTTGAACCATCAGCGGTTGGAATTGCGATAACTAAGACAGTCGCGTTGAAGCGCCTCGCAGCATCAAACATCGATGCTCGCCCGCCGATGACGCGCAGGCCCTTAACGGTGAGGTTTTGTTTTTCGCGGTCATCGTCGAGGAGCGCAACAGGGATGCAAGGGCTCGAGTCTTCAAATAGCAAGGAGTTGATCATGCGAACTCCGCACTCGCCCGTTCCAAAGATGAGCGCACGAGGTAGGCCTTCATCTCTTGCTCTACGGCGACGGTCAATTGCATGTCGAGCGAGGTAACGCACAGCACCTGATGCCACGAGGGCTAGGAATCCAGCAGCAATAATTGCGCTAGCGGGTGCGGGCCGAGTTCCCGGGATTACGGCCGGGATTATTAAGTCGTAGATGAATAGAACCCCGGTGACTGCTCCGACCGTCCGAGCAAGGGCCGCCACTTCATCGAAAGAACCGTTGATCCAGAAGCCGCGGTAGAGCCCGAATAGCCATCCGAAAAGAAACTGAAGGGCCCATGCGAGTGGGATCAGAGTCGCTACGCGAAAGGCCTCAACCCGAGTCATATCAAAATCAAGTCGAAGTAAGACCGCCGCATACATAGCGAATACCCAAGCGGCGTTATCAGTCATGATTCTGAGGCTTCTCTTAGACCTCAGTCGCGCGGGCACTATCGATGATGAGACCAATGCCATGCTCAACTCCCCCCGATAACTCTCGCCGGAGGGGGATCCGACCTAACTTGGAATCAGTAATGAAACCAAATCAAAGCGGACTGCCCGGTCCCCCTAGAAACTGCGTCTATTCTCACCCCAAGTAACCGTGAGCGCAAGACCTAATTTCACCGAAAGTGAATACGGTGCTACTAAGAGTCAAATTATGCGTAAAGCCTGAGGTTGGTGGGGCCAATGTTTGATCCAATTAGAACTGCGCTCGAGGCCCCTGAGCTTCATATTGGGGCACTGCGGGGGCTAGTAGCCGCTGCAGGCGCTGGGGTATTGGCGCTCATAGCCGTCTGGCTCCGATCGGCTGTCGGGAGAAGATGGCTCAGACGCCTGCGCATTAGAGCCTCTCCGAGCAGACTCCCCGGCCTAGTTGGCCCGGCATTCGTGGTCTCCTCACTCATGGCCCTAGATGCGCTCCAGAGGTCCTTGCCGCCGATGGTAAAGGCTGGGGGGAATATCCCTGCCGTGCCGAGCGGAGTCTTCCTTGGGCTAGCCCTTATTTGGCTGGGGGTTGCAGTAGCGGGGCTGACCTCGGCACCACTACCGGCCGGAATGATTCTGGCCCTCCCAGGTGCTTGGCGACTCGTCGCCGGGCAGACCTTCTTCGGTCCGAGCTGGGTTCCTTGGCTAGTTATTCTCGGAACAGCGATACTCGGGCCGCTCGCTGCTGAGACCGACCGGGACCTAGGCCGCCTCGGCCTCGGCCCTGTCATGTGGCTCTTTACAATTGGAGCGGTCTACTCAACGGTTCCAGATACCGAACTCATGCTTGTTCTGCTCGGCGTGGCTATGCCCCTAGCCCTCCTTGGGCTCCCTTTCCGACTGGCTCGTTTAGGGGAGGGCGGCTCGGCCGCTGCTGTTGGTCTCCTGCTTTGGGCGGCAGTCCACGAAGGTTGGGCGAGGCCTGGTTCTATTGTGGGATCAGTCGGGGCGCTTGCGCTGTTTGCAACGATTCCGATAGGTCACCGACTCCGAGTCTGGTTTCGATTTGAGCTCGGCTGGAATCGAACACGCAGAGCTCTCGCGATTCTTGCGGCGCAGTTGATTCTTGCCATGTGGGCATCGCGTATAGCGGGCATGGCGTTTGGTGCCGGAGAGGCGATTGTCCGGCTAGTGCCAGCCCTCGCTGCCGGGGTATTCATTGGCGTCGCTCTTCCCTTGGGCAGGCGGCGCATATCGCGATCTGCGCGCAGGCAAGCCGCAGAGAATTCCGTTAGTTGAGGCTCGCGGCGCTCTGCCCGACACCTGCGATGATCTCAACAATTTGATCGACCACAGCGTCGGTTAAAGAGGGGTAGAGCGGGAGACTCACCACTGTCTTTGAGACAGCATCTGTTACCGGTAGGTCAGATGGAGAACGCGAAGCATGCGAATCCTGGCGATGCACGGGGGGATCAAAGTAATTGCGTGTATCGATTCCCTCAGCGCTTAACGCCGTCACAAGTTGGTCTCGGCTAACACCGAAAGCTCCTGCGTCTATTGCGATCGTGAAGTCTTTATAGGTAGATAGGTCTTCACTATCTACTGCTTGAGTCCTGACCCCTGGGATCGCGAGGATTCCATCTGAATATCTACCGGCAAGGCGCCTGCGCGTCTCTAGGTGCTCATCAATATGCGAAATTGAGGCCAGGGCAATAGCTGCATGCATCTCAGACAAACGACCGTTTAAGCCTATAAAACGAGTGTTGTAATCTCCGGGGTTTCCATACTCACGTGCAAGACGAAGATACTCAGCGAGGTCGTCTCTATCGGTGCAGACAAGACCGCCCTCGCCTGCAACTAGAGGCTTTGTAGGGGTCATGCTGAATACCTCAACCTCTCCGAATCCTCCAAGCGGTCGGCCATTACGAAGCGCCCCAAAACCATGAGCGGCATCGAAGAGAACGGGAATGCCAGCACTCTTGCCCATTGCCTCAACCTGCTCAGGTCTACACGGTGCACCGAAAACATGCGTGGCCATAATTGCGCCTGCGCCCTCAAGATGCATCGAGGTGTGAGCAAGGTCAATCTGAAAACTGAGAGGGTCACACTCGACGAAGCGCACGCCTAGGTTGCTCCACGCGACTGCATGAGGCCCGGCGGAGAATGTAAACGACGGCATGATGACCGGTCCGCTGATCTCTCCAAATTCTGCGAGCCCTGCGACAGAGAGCATCAAGCCTGTTGTGCATGATGAGACTGCGACAACATTACGGACACCGAGTCGCTCTGCAACAGAGTCCTCCAACTCGCGTACTAAAGGTCCATTGGTGAGTGAGCCTTG
>JBAXPT010000040.1:0-12324 GCA_037132095.1 Actinomycetes bacterium | reverse complement strand
CCTCCAAAAAGAAGAGTTGGAGAACACGATCGCGAGACTCGTCTCGCGGAACATCCGATGGAGCGTCAGCTAGTAGCGGAATCGGGGTAAATCGAACCATCTGATCGGCCGATAACGGTCGAGACTCAGACCATGTATTTACCTGATCGAGCGTGATTCCCTCAGCGAGTTCAAACATGAACATCGCAAGCCCTGGATATCTGCGGTCGAGTGCTAACTCAGTGGGGACGCCATCCTCGGTAGCGTGCTGCTCGCCGGCCACCTTGTACATAAGTGTGTGCACATGGTCGCGATGGGGGAACATTCGATCATTCTCGTGGAGCCAATTGACTTGGTCAGTACCCCATTGAATCCACTCACCAAACTTGCCAGCGAGTATCCAGTACAACGCTAGGTAGGAACCCTTGCTGGTATCCGGAGCAAATGATGAATCAGCGGGATAGCGCTTTGCCTTGCAGTCGCTCGTCGCAACAAAACGCGTACCAGCGATTGTCCATGCACCGATCATGCACCCCGTGTAATAGTGGTCGCGCTCGTATCAGCGGTTGTACTCGACCGCGTGCCCGCGGTGAGGCTCAACGAGAGTAACTAGCGCCCCACCAAGTTTGATCGGCTTCTTGCGTGTATCGCCACTCCCTACTTCTTGGATTGCCATTATTCCTCTTTCTTTTTCGCTAGTGCAGTAAGGGTCTTCTTATCGACTTTCAGCATGCTCGTAAGCGGCAATTCGTTCATGATCACGATGCGCTCAGGGGCTTTGTAATCTGCGAGCTTGTTCTTCAGCCATGACCGTAGCGCCTCAAGTGTTGGAGGGTTGGCAGCATCCCTAGGAACAATGAATGCAACTCCGATCTCTCCGAGCACTGCAGCTGGAGCAGGCACTATCGCCACTCGCCCTATCTGCGGGTGTTTACTCAAGGCATTCTCAACCTCTGCCGGGTAGACGTTATAGCCGCCGCGGATATACATCTCCTTTAATCTGCCCACTATCCGCAGATTGTGCGATTCATCCCGCCGAGCCAGGTCGCCGGTCCTGAGCCAGCCATCTTCGCTAAGCACGCTTGAAGTTAGGGAAGGGTCTTGCCAATAGCCGATCATGACCATCGGGGAGCGCAGAAGAATCTCACCTACTGCTCCTGCCTCGACATCATGGCCGTCGCCGTCCACTAAACGTAGTTCGACTTCACTCGCCGGCTTTCCTACCGTCTCTGCAACGATTTCGTCGGGGTCCCCAATCTCGGTACCGGTACTTACACCTGCCTCAGTACTCGTATATCGATTCATGACTGGGCATGCGAGGGCAGACCTCATGCGCCTGATCAAGTCAGGCGAGACAGCCGATCCACCGATGCCACATAATCGAAGGTGTGAGCAGTCCGTTAATGCAAGATCTGGATGGGCAAGCACCAGCTCCCACTGTGTCGGGACCCCTGTTCCAACCGTGATCGATTCGTCGCGTAGGAGGCGAAGCGTCTCGCTGGGTGACCAAGGCTCACCGGTCATCACGAGAGTTGTGCCGTGTGCAATCTCATCCCAGACTCGGGTCATATACCCGACGTGTGCGAATGGGAGGGATACAAGCCGTCGATCGGCATCTGCAGTTAGATCCCCAATATTTCGAGAAATCGCTTCAAGGCGTGAATGGTCATACAGCGCGCCTTTAGGTTCACCGGTTGTGCCGCTGGTCCAGACGATGCACGCCAGGGTGCTCTGCGTAATGAGTGGCTCTGGCTCCGGCGCATGTGCATATGCAGACTCGAATTCCTCAGAGGTAATCAGCTGGCCACATTCCGCACCAGATGGCGCGTCGTGAGACTCCATAACGATGCTCATTCTCGGCATGGTTCTCGAGATGATGCTGCGCTGCTCTGACTCTCCGAGGCGACGATTTACTCCACTTGCTATCGCTCCAATTCGAAGGCAGGCCAAGTACCAAATTGCGTAATCGACTCCGCTAGGTAGCAGGATCGCCACTACATCGCGTACCTCGACGCCGGACTCCATTAGGACGGAACCTGCGCCTTTGCTCGCCGCCTCAAGCTGGGCATAGTTGATCCGACGCTCTCCGTAGACGTAGGCCTCGCGTTCGGGATGGCTTAGCGCAGCAGCCCGGAGGATGTCTCTGGTTGTGAAGCCAGTATCGATCCCTAGTGAGTGAGGCTCTGAGGTAGGTATTTCATTGCTTTGATCCACGCAGGCATGGAGGCTACGCGGGCAGAGTCTCCATTGGCGTCTCCGGCAGTATGGTCAGGGCTGCGATAGGCCCTCTGCCTCGCACAGACCTCTCGCCGCTTGTTAGATTCGCCCCCTCTAAAGTAAATAATGCTCCATACCCATCTAATCCTTCATAAGGGAGTTCCATGCCCCGCTTTACAGACCGCACTGCAATCGTTACTGGAGCGGGCTCAGGCCTAGGCAAAGCCACGGCTGAACTATTCGCCGCTGAGGGCGCAAAGGTCGCGGTGTTGGATATAGCGGAGGAGGCAGCCGATCGAGTCGCTGCTGAGATTGTCTCTAACGGAGGTACGGCAACAGCCTTCCGCTCCGATGTCTCTGATTTTAATGGATGTATCTCCACGGTGGAGGCCGTCTCGTCCGCTCTGGGTCGCCCTCAGATACTCGTCAACTCTGCAGGCATTCTTGGCTCTGCGCGATCCGAGGAGGAGACTGCAGAGCAGTGGAGAAGGATCATCGCCGTAAACCTCGATGGCACATTCTTCATGTGTCGCGCAACGCTTCCTTACCTACTTGATGGCGGAGGCACGATCGTAAATATTGCATCCAACGCTGGCTTCATGGGTCAACCGTTTAGTGCTGCCTACTGCGCCTCAAAGGGCGGAGTCGTGAACCTCACGCGTGCTCTCGCAGTGGAGTATGTAGCGCGTGGCGTGAGAGTCAACGCCGTCGCTCCTGGTGGAATGCGCACGCCTCTTACCAAGTCGTTCAAACTCCCAGAGGGCGCCTCGGTGGATGATCTTCGTACGATTATCTCGAAGATCGGGGTATCTCAGGCAGAGGAGGTTGCAACGTGTGTTGCATATGTAGCCTCTGACGATGCTCGCTACATGGTGGGTTCAATCGTGAACTTCGATGGTGGTCTTGTTAGCTACGGCGGAGGATTCCCCGAATGACACAAGCGAGCGGAGTTAATGGTTGGTTGACTGAGTGGAACTCCCTCTGGGATTTGATCAATCAACGCGCCGAGGTAACACCGGATGCTCGTTTTGCTATAGATGAAGACGGTCGGGCGCTGACCTTCGCCGAATACCGCGATGCCGGTCTCCGATGTGCCGCAGGATTTGCCGCATTAGGCATAGGTGAGGGCGATGTCGTCTCATGGCAGTTGCCGACTTGGCTTGAGTCGATGGTTTTAGTTGCCGGACTATCGCGTCTCGGGGCCGTTCAGAATCCGATTCTTCCTATCTATCGAGATCGTGAAGTTGGCTTCGTGGTTCGTGAATCAGGTGCGAAGGTATTGGTCGTCACCGGCGAATGGCGAGGTTTTGACTACGCGGCAATGGCTGGGTCGATAGCTCAGGAGACCCCCGGGCTCAAGGTGGTCGTTGCCGAACGCAACAATCTTCCAGAGGGCGATCCGACTTCACTCGGCGCAGAGCCGACTGGCGCGATGGGTATTTTTACTCCAGGCATGCAGATAGACGCGCCGCTCCGTTGGCTCTTCTACACATCCGGTACTACTGCTGACCCGAAGGGAGCACGCCACACCGATATGACGGTTGCTCACTCTGGATATGCGATGGTCGATGCATTTCAACTCACCTCAGCAGATCGCAATGCGCTGATATTTCCGTTCACACATATTGGCGGCGCAGGCTGGCTTTTTGCTGGACTGATTGCAGGCACACCTCAAGTAATCGTTGAGGCGTTTCTCCCTGCAACGACAATCCCTGTGCTTGAGCGCGAGCGGGTAACTGTTGCAGGCGCAGGGACCTTCTTTCACCTTGCATACCTTGAGGCTCAGAAGCACGCTGACCACCCGCTATTCCCTGAGACAAGACTCTTCGTTGGTGGCGGGGCAGCGAAGCCGCCGCAGCTTCATTACGACATAAAAGAACAACTCGGTGGTGCTGGAATTCTCTCAGGGTATGGGTTGACTGAGTGCCCGATTCTCTCGATTGCTCGAACAACTGACACCGATGAGCAACTTGCAAAGACCGAGGGGCCACTGAGCGCCGGGGTCGTGGTCAAGGTTGTGACAATCGAGGGAGAGGTAGTTGGACGCGGCGTAGAGGGAGAGATTCGCGTTCGAGGCCCTCAGATGTGTCTTGGGTATACCCAGCCTGCTTTAAACGAAGCAGCGTTTGATGAAGAGGGTTATTTCCGCACAGGTGATCTTGGTGTCGTAGATGTGGACGGCTACGTCACGATCACGGGTCGCCTCAAGGATGTAATTATCCGCAAGGGCGAGAACATCTCGGCTAAAGAAGTAGAGGATTTGCTCTTTACTCACACGGCTATTGCAGATGTCGCAGTTATTGGTCTTCCGGATATCTCATCCGGTGAGCGGGCATGCGCTGTAATAGTTGTGGCGGAGAATTCTGATGCGCCTTCGCTACCCGAACTCTTCTCGTTCTGTAAAGATGCTGGCCTGATGATCCAAAAGATTCCGGAGCAGCTCGAGATACTTAGCGTGCTCCCGCGAAATCCAACTGGCAAGGTCTTGAAGCACGAACTGCGCCAGAAGTACTCGGAGGCCTGAGCCCCCGTGCCACTCGATGAGAATCAGCGCGCCCTAGCAGCGAGGGTCTCTAATTGGGGGCGATGGGGTGCCGAGGACCAGCGCGGTACGCTCAATCTCCTCGATGCAGCCTCCACAATGCGGGGCATATCGGCTGTACGACGCGGAGTCTCTTTCCCTTTAGCGATTCCAGTAGACGCAGATGGTCCCCAGACCGGTCGTATCCCTGGTCGGTCGAATCCTCTGCACACGATGACATCTGTCTCGTATGCGTTTACAGGTGATTCCGGCGATTTTGCAACGAGCGACGACAAAATAGAGACCGGGCTTCAATCGACAACGCATTGGGATGCGCTTGCTCATGCAGGTTATGACGGACTTCTCTTCAACGGATTGCCGGCATCGGTAATCTCGCAAGACGCAGGGGCAACTCGGCTAGGAATCGGGAATTTTGGGCCAGTGGTTACGCGCGGCCTTCTCTGCGATGTGGCACGCCTTAAAGGCGTCGAGTGGTTTGAGGAGTCGTACGCAATTACCGGTGCAGATCTAGAGGAGTGCCTATCCTCGGCTGGTCTAACTGTGATGCCTGGTGATGCGGTTCTTGTTCGAACCGGTCAGATGCACTTCTTCAAAATTGGTGACAAGCAGCGCTATGCAGATATCTCACCCGGGATAGGTCTCGATGCAGTCGAATGGCTACATGACAACAATGTCGCTTGCGTAGCGAATGACACCCACGTTTTTGAGCCATACCCGTGCCCCGGAGCTAATCCGTATCTCTTCCCTGTCCACATGATCATGCTTAGGGATGTCGGAATGCCGCAGGGGCAGCAGTGGGACCTAGATGAATTAGCGCAAGACTGCGCAGCCGACGGTGTCTACGAATTTCTCCTGAGTGCAACCCCGATTCCAGTCACTAATGGATGTGGTGGGCTACTCGCTCCGGTCGCGACTAAATGACGCAGCGAACCTTTGCTGTATCAGGTGTCTCATCTGGCCTCGGTGCGGCACTGCGTGCACGCCTTGAGGATCAGGGAGATCGCGTCATAGGGATTGATCTGCATGGCGCAGAGGTAATTGCTGACCTATCGAAAGTTGAGGGGAGACTTGCTGCGTTAGCGGGGGTTGAGGAACTTCGCGACGGGGCTCTTGATGGCGTTGCCTCTGTGGCTGGAGTAGGGCCACATCTGGAGTCGCCATTAGTTGTGGCTGTGAACTTCTTTGGAGCGCTTGCTCTAATTGACGGTCTGTTTCCATTGCTAAGAATGAGAGAAGGAGCAGCCTGTGTAGCCGTTTCCTCAAACTCCATCACTCTTGACCCAACAGTGCGCGCAGATCTTGTCGATGCATGCGTAGCCGGGGACGAGGCACTGGCGCTCTCAATCGCTGGTGATGTCGCTGGCAATACTGCCTATGCCTCATCGAAGTTGGCAGTGGCAAGGGCGATCAGGCGGCGCACAACTCTCTGGGGGGAGGCTGGTGTGCGCTTAAATGCGATCGCTCCTGGGCCTTTTGCGAGTGCACTCCTCGACGCATCGCGTGCAGATGAAACGCTTGGGCCGCTTGTGGACCTTGTGCCTATTCCATTGGGTCGCCAGGGGAGTGCTGATGAAGTCGCTGCTCCGATTGCATGGTTATTGAGTGAAGAAGCCTCATGGGTGCACGGCAGTCTTCTCTTTGTAGACGGCGGCACCGATGCACTCATTCGCCCAAACGCTATTTAGGTTCGTTCAAGTTCTCTCGAACCAGCTGCTTAAAGGCGTCCGTAAACAATGAGGTGGCGGTCGCCGATCTCCTCAACTGTCAGCGTTAGACCAGCGCTAGTTAGTTGCTCGCGTACCTCCGCTGCGGTATACGAAGCCCAAAGCGAGTTATGAAAATCTGTTATCAGTTCGTGGGCAAAACCCTCAGTGTGTATCTCGACGAATGCCTCAAGCATTTGCTGGTTATAAGGGCGCCGAAGGTCCTGTACGAATACCGGGGCTCCAGATGCTGAGTATTTGAGGCTCTCCCAGAGCGCCGAGGGCTCCGCAAGGTGGTGGAGCAGCGAGTTGCAGATGAAGGCATCGAATGGCCCCAACTCCTCGAGTCTCGCGTCTGGAATGTGGAGCTCGTGAAGAGTGACGCGACTCGATAATCCGAGTGACGCAATGTGTGCGACTCCAACTCTGAGCATCTCGGGGCCTGCATCGACACCGAGTATCTGCGCCTCTGGGTATTGAAGAGCGAAGCGCGCTGTTACATCGGCAGCCCCGCAGCCGATGTCGAGTACAAGTCCAGTGCCAAAGTCAGGGAAAAGCTCGGCAAACTTTGTGACCAGCGCTTGATGAGGGACCGAGAAATCTGCCGCTGCGTAGGCAGAGACCTGCTCGGGGGTGTCCATTAATTCCGGCTCAGGGAGACGTGTGAGTTCGCTCACCTGCATGCCTCTACAAATGCATCGAAGAGTCGCTGTTGATTTGGATCACTTACAGCGGTGTCCTCCGGGTGCCACTGCACTGCTATGCAGAAATGATCGTCAGTAGATTCGATGGCCTCAATGATGCCGTCCGGGGCACTTGCACTCTGACGAAGCCTGCTCGGAATCGTTGCAACTGCTTGATGGTGGTGGCATGAGGCCATCACCGTATCGACCCCAAGAATTTTGGAGAGCTTTGTATCTGGGGTAATCGAGAGTTCGTGTAGGTGTGCGCCGGACTCAACCCCGGGCTTGCCGTGGTTTTCTATGCCGGGATTATCGGTGATGTGCTGCAGCAGGGTTCCACCGCGTGCAACCGCTAATAACTGTGCTCCGCGGCAGATGCCAAAGACGGGTATTCCTTGTCGGGTTGCTGCCTCAAGGAGGGCTATCTCGAACTCGTCACGCAGCCCAATGACTCCATAGGTTCGATCGCTCCTCTCCTCGCCGTACTGCGCTGGATCTACGTCTCCGCCGCCTAGGAGAATGAGCCCGGCGAAGAGCGAAATGATCTCGTCTGCCTCTGCGTTAGTTATTCGGCGCGGGAGGAGTACGGCTCCCTCTCCACCGGCGCGCAGAATCGCCTCAAGATAAGGCCGGGGAACTGCAACTCCTTTAGTGACCCATCCGTCTACTCGCCCCGTGCGCAATGGGTAAGCAGGTACTGCGATCAATGGTCGTGATTTAGCAACCAATTTAGATCTGCTCGAAGTTTCTGTGACGTTCCCAGTCGGTGACGACTTTGTTGAACGAGTTCCACTCTTGCTGGGCTGTATTTAGCAGGTGGTGATGCACGTCTTCACCGAATGCATCCTTGGCTACCTGACTGGTCGCAAAGGCATTAATCGCATCAACAAGCGTATGGGGCACGCGCTCGAGCGATTCGTCTGCATATGCATTCCCGGAGAAGGCATCGCCTGGATCGAGGCCCTTCTCTATACCGTGGAGCCCAGCGGCGATAGTGGCGGCATATGCAAGGTAAGGATTGCAATCTGCGCCAGGGATGCGCGACTCCATTCGGTAGGCCGATCCATGCCCGACAACGCGGTATCCACATGTGCGGTTGTCCTTACCCCATGCGAGTGCAGTTGGGGCCCAAGACTCTGGCTGATAACGCTTATAAGAGTTGACATATGGAGCGAACATCCAAGCGAACTCCTGCCCCATTGCAATCATCCCGCCTAGCCATCCACGAAAAGCCGGCGTCATGTTGTCGGGGGCACTCTCATCCCACATCTGCGACTCGCCGTCAGCGCTCCAGAGACTGGAGTGGAGATGGCAAGAGGAGCCAACCTCCTCCATTGAGTACTTAGCCATGAAAGTGATCGAGCGCCCCGCATTCGCGGCGATCTCCTTCGTACCATTTTTGTAGATTGCATGCCGGTCAGCCATTACGAGCGCGTCGGCGTATTTAAGATTGATCTCGTGCTGACCCTTTCCGGCCTCTCCCTTTGAGAACTCAACTTTGATCCCCGCATTATTCATGCTGTTTCGGATCTCACGGATTAGGTATTCATCGCGTGTCGTTTGAAAGATGTGGTAGTCCTCTATGACATCTGAGTGGGGTACAAGGTCGCGGTAACCCTTGGCTGCCGCCTCCTCGTATGTATCGCGAAATAAGAAGAACTCGAGCTCCGCCCCAATATTGACGGTGTAACCAAGCTTGGCTGCTCGCTCAATTTGGCGCCTGAGTATCTGCCTCGGCGAGACCTCAACAGGAAGCCCTGTGGTTTCGTCCTCTAGGTCGCACATCACTAAAGCGGTGCGCTCAATCCATGGGATTCTGCGCATTGTCGAGAGATCAGGGCGCAGGCGAAAGTCTCCGTAGCCTTGCTCCCAGTTCGCGTAGCGGTAACCAGGCATCGGAGTCATATCGATATCAAGAGCTAGTAAGTAGTTGCAGGCCTCTAAGGCGCCTCCGTCAAGAACCTCCTCAACGAAGTAATCACCAACGACGCGCTTACCCATGAGTCGTCCCTGTAGGTCAGGGAATACGACGAGCACCGTATCGATGTCTCCATCCTTGATCTCATCTCTGATTTCTTCTGGTGTGAGCATTCCTCGAAGCATTTATACCCCTTAAATCAAATAGTTATTCTGGAGTTACATACGCAGCGGTAATTCCACCATCGACTACTAACTGTGCGCCTGTCATGAACGAAGAGTCGTCGCAGGCCAGGAATAGTGCTGCCTTCGCGAGTTCCTCTGCTAGCCCAAGCCTGCCCATCGGAACGTGAACCATTCGGCGCGCCTTGCGCTCTGGGTCTGATAGGAGCTCGGCGAGTAACGGGGTATCTATAGGGCCAGGGCAGAGGGAGTTGGCTCGGATTCCTTGGCGTGCGTACTCGACTGCGATCTCGCGTGTCATTGAGAGCACTCCGCCCTTGCTCGCTGTGTATGCGATCTGCGATGTAGCAGCACCCATGAGAGCCACGAACGAAGCAACGTTGACGATAGAGCCGCCACCCGAGCGCAGCATTAGCGGAATGCCGTATTTGCACCCAAGCCATACCCCTTTGAGGTTGACCTCCATGACGCGGTCCCATGTCGGCTCTGGCGTATCGGTCGGGCCTCCGTCGTCGGAGGGGAAGATGCCAGCGTTGTTGTACATGACGTGAAGAGCCCCGAACTCCTCGTCGGTCGCAGAAATCATGGTCTCAACCTGGGCTGCGTTTGAGACATCTACCTTGACGGCAAGCCCTGCTCCGCCAGCGGACTCGATAACGCTCACAGTCTCCTTGGCGGATGCCTGGTCCCAATCTGCTGCTACGACCTTCGCACCCTCACTTGCGAAGAGGATCGCCGCAGCTCGGCCCATGCCGTTTCCTGCGCCCGTAATTAGAGCAACCTTGTTATCGAGTCTCCCCATTATCTATTCCTCCTAGGATCGGTGGCAGACGCTACGCCAAAGTTATGAGTCCAGTCGTGTTGCTTCATGTGGCAATGTTGGCGTTGGCAGCCTATTTCGAATTAGTTCCATCACGATTCCCCTAATTGGAGGGCATGTTGAAGGTCGCAGTCACAATCTCGGGTCTTGGGCGCCTATTTGCTGGCGAGTTAACAAGGGTTCTTGACGCGGCTCGAGTCGCTGACGGAGCGGGGATACATCAAGTCGTCCTCCCTGACCACCTCGCCATTGGCCCAAGACTCGATAGGTATCCATTTGCTGAGAAGTTTCCTTATCCGCCTGAGGAACCTTGGCTCGAACCGATAACGACCCTCGCCGCCATCGCCGCCGTAACTACGCGGATGAGGCTTGCGACGGGTGTTTTGATCTCTCCGGTTCGCCCTGCATTGCTAACCGCTAAATCAGTAGCGACACTTGACGTGCTCTCAAACGGACGTGTGGACCTCGGGGTTGGAAGCGGATGGCAGCGCGAAGAATTTATAGATGCAGGCCTTGGCTTCGTCGGGCGCACCTCTCGCATGGTGGATACCGTTCGCGCATGTCGCGCGCTGTGGGAGCACGAACCCCCAGTTTCGTTCGCTAGCGAGAGCGTGACATTTACTGACCTGTGGTGTGAGCCGCGACCTGTGCAGAGCAGAATTCCGATTGGTTTCGGGGGTCCAGCAAATACCGTTACTGCGACGCGCATCGCTGAGCTCGGTGATGGATGGCTTCCTATCGGGGTCATGCCTGATGAAGAAATAGTTAAGGGGCTATCTGAAATTCGCGCTGCTTATTCGGAGAAGGGGAGGGACCCGTCAACAATTGAGGTTCGAGTTGGCCTACCTGGAATGACTGACGCTAAGGGAAGGGTCGACTTCTCGGAGATGAAGCGACGAGCAGGAGTTCTAGAGACGATGGGGGTAACAACCATCTCAGTTGCGTTAGGGCGCTTCCTCGCAGGGCCAGAGGATGTCGCACCATTCATTGAAGGGCTTGCCGCGGCATTCTCCTAGTCGCGAACCGTTACTCCGAAGAGAAGAAGACGTTCTTAACCTCTGTGTAGTGGTTTAGAGCCTGCATTCCGAGTTCGCGACCCAATCCACTTTGTTTGTAGCCGCCGAACGGGGTCTCAGTACGCACACTCTTATTCGTGTTGACACTGAGTACGCCTGTCCGTATACCTCGAGCGACCCGCATCGACCGACCCAGGTTCTCTGTCCATATCGATCCCGATAATCCATATGGACTGTCGTTAGCGATCTCTATTGCATCGGCTTCATCCTTGAATGGAATCAAGCAGGCAAGTGGCCCGAAGACTTCTTCTTGAGCAACGGTCATTCTGTTATCGACATTCGCTAGAACAATCGGGTCTAGGTAGAAGCCGTTTACATCTGGAGTGCTTGAGTCGCTCCGCGCGGAGAGTTGCTCTGCACCCGCAGCGAGGCCTCTCTCTAGATACTCGAGGGTAATGGCACGCTGGCGCTCCGATGTGAGAGGACCCATCTCTGTTGATTCGTCGAGAGGATTACCGACCTTGATTGCTCGCGTCGCCTCCGCAAAACGGTTGACATAGTCGTCATAAATTTTGGACTCAATTAGGATTCGACTCCGGGCGCAGCAGTCTTGCCCTGCATTCCCAAAGACCGCCATGAGGGTTTCATCAGCACTTCGTTGCCAGTCGCTATCTGCAAAGACGATGCTTGCACTCTTACCGCCTAACTCCAGCGAGACACGTGCGATGTTTGGAGCACTTCGTTGAAGGATATGAGCGCCGGTCGCAGTCTCTCCCGTAAATGAAATTTTGGAGACGCGAGGATCGCCGACGAGAGCATCGCCGAGGCTTCGGCCTGGTCCTGGAATTACAGAGACGGCCTCTGCAGGAACTCCGGCATCAACGAGAACCTCGCCAAGTAGCAATGCGGTGAGGGGAGTCAACGATGCCGGCTTAATGATTACTGGATTACCTGCTGCAAGTGCCGGCGCTACTTTCCATGAAGTAATTAGAAGAGGAAAATTCCATGGAACGATTAGTGCGCAGACTCCGATTGGTTCCCGAAGCACAACATTTAGGCCCGGTTCGGTAACCGGTATGACCTCTCCAAGGTGTTTGTTGGCCGCCCCTGCGAAATACTCAAATGTGCTTGCGGCTGCCTCTACCTCCCAACGCGCGTCACCGATTGGTTTTCCTGTGTTGTTTGACTCGAGCAGGGCGAACTCCTCAGCCCTTGCCCTAATCCCAGATGCGACGGCATAAAGGACCCGTCCGCGTGTAGTTGC